>NZ_JAQWTM010000211.1 GCF_029242675.1 Flavobacterium sp. | reverse complement strand
AAGGAGCTGATGAGTTATTTGGAGGGTATTTGTACTTTCACAAAGCACCCAATGCTCAAGAATTTCACGAAGAGAATGTTCGTAAATTAAGTAAACTACATATGTACGATTGTTTGCGTGCGAATAAAAGTTTAGCAGCGTGGGGAATTGAAGGTCGTGTTCCTTTTCTAGATAAAGAATTTATGGATGTCGCTATGCGAATTAATCCACAAGACAAGATGATTAATAAAGAACACCCTATGGAAAAATGGGTAGTTCGTAAGGCTTTTGAAGATTTGTTACCACCAAGTGTAGCTTGGAGACAAAAAGAACAATTTTCTGATGGAGTAGGTTACAGTTGGATTGACACCTTAAAGGAAGTGGTTGCTAAAGAAATTTCAGATGAACAATTAGCAAACGCAAAATACAAGTTTCCTTTGCAAACGCCAACCTCAAAAGAAGAATATTATTACCGATCTATTTTCACAGAACATTTTCCAAGTGATGCAGCAGCCTTGTGTGTGCCGCAAGAAGCAAGTGTGGCTTGTAGTACTAAAATAGCTTTGGAATGGGATGAAGCATTTAAAAACATGAACGATCCATCGGGTAGAGCAGTAGCTAATGTCCATGATGATGCATACCTGAAAGCATAAGAAGAAAATCATTTTTAAATTTTTAATTAGTAAATTGAAAAACGTTCTCCAATTTGAGAACGTTTTTGTTGTGAAGTACTTTAATTGTGATTGCTATTTTTATTAAGTCTAAAAATCAAAAATTTAGTTAATTATTTGGGTTTCTTTTTTATATTTGATTTTAGCTTTAAATTAAATCTAGTAATATGGCGAATTATATAGAGAATATTCTCTTTGTGATTCAGAAAATAAAATAGAATAGTATGTGTGGAATAGTGGCCATTATTGGTAAAGGTAAGGACCTGCAACTTGTGAAAGATCTTTCTAAAAGAATGTCGCATCGTGGTCCGGATGAGAGTGATTTATATTTGACTGCAAAGGGTAATATTTTGAGTAGCGAACGCTTGTCAATTATTGATTTGACCTCGGGTAGACAACCTATTCAAGGAACTTCGGATGCTTGGATGGTTCACAACGGCGAGATATACAATCATCAAGAATTAAGAGACGGGCTGTTAGCAGCGCATTCATTTCGAACGAAATCGGATAGTGAGGTAATTGTACATTTGTACGAGGAATTTGGCTATGACTTTTGCAATAAATTAGATGGAGATTTTGCCTTTGTCATTATCAATGGAGATGATTTTATGGCAGCTAGAGATCCTCTTGGAGTGAAGCCCTTGTATTATGGCTTGGATGAAAGAGGAAGAATGTACTTTGCTTCAGAGATGAAAACGATTACTGACCAATGTGTTACTTTATCAACATTTCCTCCCGGACACTACTACACCGTAAATTCTGGTTTTGTAAAGTATTACAGACCTGAATATGAAGACTATTTACATGCC
Organism: Flavobacterium sp.; assembly: GCF_029242675.1. GTDB lineage: Bacteria > Bacteroidota > Bacteroidia > Flavobacteriales > Flavobacteriaceae > Flavobacterium. The sequence goes on along the minus strand of NZ_JAQWTM010000211.1, from coordinate 5,350 downwards.
AATCAGGAATTAGACTTGGAGGCTATAAATAGTACTTTAACCGCAGCTGTAAGCAAACGATTAATGGCTGACGTGCCTTTGGGTGTCATGCTTTCTGGTGGATTAGATTCTTCTTTGATTGCAGCGATCACCGCCAGAATACTGAAAGAGAAAGGTTTGAAATTGTATACATTTTCAATTGGATTAGACAAGAATGCTCCCGATGTTATCGCAGCAAGAAAAGCGGCTGATTTCATAGGGACTGAGCATCACGAAGTTTTCTTTACCGTAGAACAAGGAATAGAATTGCTTGATAAGTTAATTTGGCATTTGGAAACCTATGATATCATATCGGTAAGAGCGAGTGTGCCGATGTATTTTTTATCAAAAGCAATACGTGATCTAGGTATAAAAGTCGTGCTTTCAGGTGAAGGTGCTGATGAGGTTTTTGGAGGCTATTTGTATTTTAGAAATGCACCATCGGCAGAAGATTTTCAGAAGGAAACCATCGAAAGAGTTCAAAAACTATTTACGGCAGATTTATTGCGTGCCGATAAATCAACTATGTCTCAAGGATTAGAGACCAGAGTTCCGTTTTTAGATACTGCTTTTTTAGATGTGGTGATGCGAATTAATCCCGAAGAAAAACAACCTAAAACGTACGATAATAAGGAGAAATATATCGTCCGAAAAGCCTTTGATGATGTTGATAATCCCTATTTACCAGACGAGATTTTATGGAGGCAAAAAGAGCAGTTTAGTGATGGAGTAGGCTATGAATGGATTGATCAATTAAAATCTTATTGTGCAAGTCAGGTGACGGATGAGCAATTAGCGGGAGCTACAGTTGAATTTCCGTACAATCCTCCTACTACAAAGGAGGCTTATTTATACCGCACGCTTTTTCATAAATATTATCCACAAACAAATGCTGCTCAAACAGTTAGAAAGTGGATTCCCCGTTGGCAAGAAAACGAAGATCCAAGCGGAAGAGCAAATGCTGCGCATATTGGGTCTGGAGCGGGAAATGCAAAATAAGACTTGCACTAGTCATTAGATTTGCTGTTTAATAAAATTTAGAACGTTCTCCTCGCGGAGAGCGTTTTTTTATGGGCTATAAATCAACAATATGTTAATAACTTAAGGGCTTAAAAGGGTAATTTAACGGTTATATAGGTTGCATTTTTATATATTTGCGTGTTAGACAAAATTTCATTTAGAATAAATCATATGAGCGAAGAAATCAATAAGAGCAATTATTCAGCGGATAGTATTCAAGCATTAGAAGGAATGGAGCATGTTAGAATGCGTCCATCCATGTATATTGGAGATGTAGGAGTTCGAGGATTACATCATTTAGTTTATGAAGTAGTTGATAACTCGATCGATGAGGCAATGGGAGGCCATTGTGATACCATTCGAGTAGATATAAATGAAGATGGCTCTATCTCTGTTGAGGATAATGGACGTGGTATTCCGGTTGGAATTCATAAAAAAGAAGGTGTTTCTGCGCTGGAGGTTGTAATGACTAAGATTGGTGCTGGAGGTAAATTTGACAAAGATTCGTACAAGGTTTCTGGAGGATTACACGGTGTAGGGGTTTCTGTTGTAAATGCACTTTCTAATCATTTAAGAGCTACCGTTCACAGTAGTGATGGAAAAATATATGAGCAAGAATACGAGAAAGGAAAGGCGTTGTATCCTGTAAAACAAATTGGTGAAACGACTAAAAGAGGTACAATCGTAACTTTTTATCCGGATCCAACTATTTTTACACAATCAATTGAATATTCATACGATACACTATCGGCTCGTATGCGTGAATTGTCATTCTTGAACAAAGGAATCACAATAACTTTTACAGACAAAAGAGAAAAGGACAAAGACGGAAATTTTGTTTCAGAGGTTTTTCACTCAACAGAAGGACTAAAAGAATATATTAGATATTTAGATGGAAACCGCGAGCCTATTATTGCTCATGTGATTTCTATGGATAACGAAAAAGGAGATATTCCTGTTGAAGTAGCACTTATTTATAATACGAGTTATTCAGAGAATATTTTTTCGTACGTAAACAATATCAATACCCACGAAGGAGGAACGCACTTACAAGGTTTTAGAACTGGTTTAACAAGATCATTGAAGAAGTATGCAGATGCTTCGGGAATGTTAGATAAATTAAAGTTCGAAATCGCTGGAGATGACTTCCGTGAAGGGTTAACAGCCATTATTTCTGTAAAAGTGGCGGAACCTCAGTTTGAGGGACAAACCAAAACGAAACTAGGGAACAGAGAGGTTGTTTCTCCGGTAAGTCAGGCAGTTGGTGATATGATTGAGGCCTATTTGGAAGAAAATCCAAATGACGCACGAATCATAGTTCAAAAAGTAATTCTTGCGGCTCAAGCGCGTCATGCGGCTAAGAAAGCACGTGAAATGGTACAGCGCAAAACCGTAATGGGTGGCGGTGGATTACCAGGGAAATTATCAGATTGTTCAGAGCAGGATCCAGCAAAATGTGAAGTATACCTTGTCGAGGGAGATTCGGCAGGTGGAACTGCAAAACAAGGTCGTGACCGAGCTTTTCAAGCTATTTTGCCATTACGTGGTAAGATTTTGAATGTTGAAAAAGCAATGCATCATAAAGTGTTTGAAAACGAGGAGATTCGTAACATATTTACTGCTCTAGGAGTTACCATAGGTACTGCCGAAGATAGTAAAGCTTTAAATATCGAAAAATTACGTTACCATAAAGTAATAATAATGTGTGATGCCGATGTCGATGGTAGTCACATCTCTACTTTAATTTTAACTTTCTTCTTCCGATTCATGAAAGAATTAATCGAGGAAGGCCATATTTACATTGCAGCTCCTCCTTTATATTTAGTTAAAAAAGGCAACAAGAAAGAGTATGCTTGGAATGATGTACAACGTGATCAAGCGAACGAAAGAATGGGTGGAAGTGCTGCAATTCAGCGTTACAAAGGTCTTGGAGAGATGAATGCAGAGCAATTGTGGGAAACAACAATGGATCCTAATTTCAGAACTTTACGTCAGGTAACCATTGATAGTTTAGCCGAAGCTGACCGTGTGTTCTCAATGTTGATGGGTGACGAGGTGCCGCCACGAAGAGAATTTATCGAGAAAAATGCAGTTTACGCTAATATTGACGCTTAAAACATAAAAAAGGTAAAAGAGTTTCTGATTTTTTTACTGCTATAAAACAACCAAATTAACGATTAACCGAATAAACTCAAAATTATGAAAGTTACCATAGTAGGGGCAGGAAATGTAGGAGCTACTTGTGCAGATGTTATTTCTTATAGAGGAATTGCTAGCGAAGTAGTATTATTAGATATTAAAGAAGGATTTGCCGAAGGTAAAGCATTGGATATTATGCAATGTGCTACCAATACAGGTTTTAATACCAAAGTAGTGGGTGTAACTAATGATTATTCTCGCACTGCGAATAGTAATGTAGTGGTTATTACCTCTGGTATTCCAAGAAAACCAGGGATGACTCGTGAAGAGTTGATAGGTATTAACGCCGGTATTGTGAAAACGGTTATCCAAAATGTTTTAGAATTTTCACCAGAAGCAATAATTGTGGTGGTTTCTAATCCAATGGATACGATGACTTATTTAGCGCTAAAATCAACAGGATTGCCTAAAAATAGAATTATAGGAATGGGAGGCGCTTTAGATAGTTCTCGTTTTAGAACGTATTTGTCTATGGCTTTAGATAAACCAGCTAACGATATATCAGCTATGGTTATTGGTGGACATGGAGATACAACTATGATTCCTTTGACTCGTTTAGCATCTTATAATGGAATGCCAGTATCTCAGTTTTTATCAGAAGAAGCTTTGCAAAAAGTGGCAGCTGATACAATGGTAGGTGGAGCAACCTTAACGGGACTTTTAGGAACTTCAGCTTGGTACGCACCAGGAGCATCTGTAGCTTATTTAGTAGACAGTATCTTGAATGACCAAAAGAAAATGATTGCTTGTTCTGTTTTCGTAGAAGGGGAGTATGGACAAAATGACATTTGTATTGGTGTTCCATGTATCATTGGTAAAAACGGTGTGGAAGAAATCGTAGATATCAAATTAAATGATGCTGAAAAGGAGTTGTTCGCTAAAAGCGCAACTGCTGTTCGTGCAATGAATGATGCGCTAAAATCAATTTTAGAATAAACTATTTGCAATATAACGTAGAAGACTGCAGTTTTGCAGTCTTTTTTTTGAGATTAGTTAATAAATAAATTGGTTAATCTTTTCGTTAATTATATATTTGCTCGGTTTAAAAAAATAATGGGGGTTTTTACGGTCTTCCTTTTAGGAGAAATATCGTTTGAAGGCTTGTATTATCGGTTTGAAACAAACATAAATAATAAAAAATAATTAATTTTTAGTAATAATGCAGAATAAAGGACTTATTAAATTCTTCGCAATTCTATTTGCATTGGTAAGTATTTACCAACTTTCGTTCACTTTCGTGGCAAACAAAGTAAAAAGTGATGCAAAATCTTTTGCAAAAGGGAATCCTGACAAGGAACTTAAATACTTGGACTCTATCGGTAAGGAGAGTGTTTTTAATTTAGGATTTACCAATTTTACTTTTAACGAAGTAAGTGACAAACAAATTAATAAAGGTCTGGATTTAGAAGGAGGTATCAATGTGATCCTTCAAATCTCAGTTAAAGACATTTTGAAAGGATTATCTAATAATTCTAAAAACCCTATTTTTAATAAGTCGATCGCAGATGCAACAGCAAATTTGCAAGGAAACAAGCCATTTATTGATAAGTTTTTTGAAGCTTTCGAAGCGAATTCTAAAGGAACTGTAAAATTAGCATCTCCAGATATCTTCGCTAACAGAAGTTTGCAAGGTGAAGGTGGAGTTGATTTCCAAATGACAGATTCACAAGTTCAAAAAGTAATCAGAAGAAAAGTTGATGAGTCTGTAGAGAGTGCTTTTGGAGTACTAAGAAAACGTATTGATAAATTTGGGGTAACACAACCAAATATTCAAAAGTTAGGTGAGTCTGGTCAAATTCTTGTTGAGCTTCCAGGAGCTAAGGATGTTGATAGAATCAAGAAATTATTACAAAGTACAGCTCAGTTAGAATTTTGGGAAACCTATAAAATTGAAGAAATAGGTAACTTTTTAATGGCTGCAAATGAGTCATTGAAAAAAACTGAAGTTGCTAAAGTAGAAACTAAACCAGCAGTGGCAAAAGATTCTCTAAGTGCTTTGTTAACTGACGCAAAAGATACAGCAGTAGCTAAAAAAGGAAATAATCCTTTATTAGATAAAATTATTGCACAAGGTGGTGGTCCAGTATTGGGTCTATTTTCACCAAAAGATACT
>NZ_JAQWTM010000053.1 GCF_029242675.1 Flavobacterium sp. | reverse complement strand
CCTCAGGTGAAAACACAACTCTTCTGTCTGGTGGACTCTTTCTTTCTTTTAAAATGCCGAACTTCATAATTTCTGGATACTAATAGATGAATTAATTTAACTTTAGCCTGTTTTATTGTTACAAATATAACAAATTAAGCCTTTTTATAGTCCTTTTTTATTAAAAATCGTCTTTTAAAAATGGGTACCGACTGATAAACAAAATGATACAAATTTCAGGCTGTGCTTGACAAAATACTGTTAACATTTTTGAAAATCAATACCAAAACCGATTGATTCTATATATTTGCCAATCTAGCACAATGACGATGATTTTAAGAAAAAAGGCAAATATACTACAATTATTACTACTACTTTTAGTTTTAGGCTCCTGCAAAGACAATAATAATGATAAATCAGGTGCTTCATCAGACGCACCTCAAGATACGATGCCACATTTAGAGGAGGCGGTACAAAAACAAGCGCAATTAGATGCTAATTATGTGAGCACTAAAAAAAATGCAATTACCCATTTTTACAATAAAACGTGGCCTAACAACAGCATGAATGGCGGTCTCTTGGTTGCGAAAAATGGCCAAATTATTTATGAGAATTACGAAGGAATGGGTAATTTTAGAGATAAAACACCTATTACCGCTACTACTCCACTTCATCTTGCTTCAGTTAGTAAAGTAATTACCGCAACAGCGATTTTAAAATTAATCGATGCTAATAAAATAAAATTAGATCAAAAGGTAAATACCATTTTAAAAACCTTTCCTTACCCTGAGGTCACGATTAAAACACTTTTGAACCACCGATCAGGGATGCGTAATTATGCCTATTTTACAGATAAAAAAGATGGTATTTGGGACAGACACAAAATCCTAACCAATCAGGACATATTGGAATTAATGGCTACTAAAAACATTGGTCTTGAATTTAAGACTGACACGCGCTTTAGTTATTGCAATACTAATTACGCCATGTTAGCCCTTATTATAGAAAAAGTAACGAATATGAGTTATAAAAAGGCAATGGAACGCATGATATTCAAGCCTTTAGAAATGAAAAACACCTATGTTTTTGACTACGAAACCGATAAAGATACGGCAGTTACCTCGTACAAAGGAAACAAAGTAGAAATTGGCAAGGACTACCTAGACGCGGTGTATGGCGATAAAAACATTTATTCTACGCCACGTGATTTATTAAAATTTGATCTAGCGCGCAATGCCCCTGACTTTTTGAATCCGAAACTTTTAAAATTAGTGTATACTGGATACAGCAATGAGCATCCGGGTGAAAAAAATTATGGTCTAGGAATCAGAATTATTAATTGGAAAACGGGTCAAAATTTCTATTTTCACAATGGCTGGTGGCACGGAAATACTTCCTCTTATATAACATTACAGAAAGAGAAAGTTACTATAATAGCCTTATCTAATAAGTTTACCACCAAGACCTATCAAGTACGTAAGCTGTCGAAGTTATTTGGCGATTATCCTTTTAAATTAGAGGACGACGAGAAAGCAGAATAATATTTGTAATTGGTTTAGTAGATAAATTGCAAATATTCAAGTTAAAAATTGTATTTTTGCACACTCAAAATTTTTTATCTGTTTTGAATAAATTTGGGGTCGACTGGTTTTTAAAGCAAGTCGAATTTAAAATTAAGAAGATAAGTAGTGTGTGGCTGTTTCTGGCCTAGCTCACTATCGAAAATCTAATCAGGAAATAAACGTGTAGAAAGCTCTTTAGTTGCTTGTTTGGACCCGGGTTCGATTCCCGGCGACTCCACTGAAATCCTTGTAAACGCAAAGTTTGCAAGGTTTTTTTATTTAAAGACGAAAGTATCCCTCGATAAAAAGCAGAAACATAAAAAATGGCATTTGCAAAATTTCTTTGCAAATGCCATTTTAATAACTATTCAAAAACAAATTATACTATCTCTTTTAAAATATATACTTATTCCAATCGAATCTAAAAAACTACAGTTTCCCCGACTATTTTAATGTTTTTTTCGATTACTTTTTTAGCCTGCAAACGTTCCGGACTTGCTTGCATACCTCCAACAGATAGGTTGACCGTACCTGCCGAAAGCTGAAAACTATTGTTCGCATTTAATTGTGCCAATTGTTTTGGCTGAATGGAAAACGATACTTTTTTAGTTTCACCTGCTTTAAGAGCAACGCGATCAAAATTGATCAATGTGCGAATGGTATTTAATTGATCTCCTTGTGGGTTTGTAAAATACACCTCAACTACCTCATCACCTGCTACGGCACCAGTATTGGTTACATCTACTGTAAAATCAATATTTTTAGTCGTAGGATTCTCAACAGGTACAGTCAAATTAGTATATTCAAAAGTAGTATAGCTCAATCCAAAACCAAAGTCATACAATGGTTTCCCTTGGAAATAACGGTATGTTTTACCTTTCATACTATAATCGTTAAAGGCAGGAATATCGTTAATATCTTTATAGAAAGTCAAAGGCAAACGTCCTGAAGGATTGTAATCACCAAACAAAATATCAGCAATTGCAGTTCCGCCCGCTTGTCCTGGATACCATGCTTCTAAGATTGCAGGAATATTATCATTCTCCCAATTGATCGCTACAGCACTACCGTTTAACATCACCAAGACCATTGGTTTGCCCAATTCTTTGATTTTTTTCATCAAATTGGTTTGAGATGATGGTAATTTTATGTCCAAACGATCTCCGCCAGAAAATCCGTCTACTTTTACTTTCATCTCCTCACCTTCTAGCATTGGACTTAAACCCATGCACAATACAACCACATCCGACTCTTTGGCCAGTGCTATTGCTTCAGCTTCTAGACTGTTTGATGGCGTGTCCCACAAGAAACGCATAATAGCACGCTCGGTATTGTCTTGCTTGTATTCTAATTTGATTTGGTACACTTTTTTAGCCTCAAGCGTTAAAAATTTATAGATCTTTTTTGGTTCGTGAACATCTTCTCTTTC
>NZ_JAQWTM010000007.1 GCF_029242675.1 Flavobacterium sp. | reverse complement strand
CGAAGCAATCGCATCTAGTAATTCCATCTAGATTATTACTCCTGTTAGTGGGTTTGCTTCGTTCCTCGAAAAGATAAATGGAGAAAGAATGGTTTAGAATGATTTTTTTTGTAAGAAAAGAGTATTTTTGAGAACTTAAAGAGCTACAGTGACTAATTAATTTATGAAACTCTGTAACTATTAAATTAGGTTTAATATGAAAAAATTAATTACGATCGTTTATTTGTTAACATTAGCATCGCTTTATTCTCAATCAACTAAGGAAATTAGTCAAGATTGGACTTCTTTTAACCAAACAATTGACGTAAAGACAGCTTCGCCAAAAAAATTTAAAATAGTTGCTTTTGTAAAAGTAGATTCGCAGGACGCAAATTCTTGGGCGGGTGTATGGGCTAGAGTAGATAACAAAGATAACAAAACTGGTTTTTTTGATAACATGAGTGACCGACCCGTAAAATTGAATGAATGGAAATCTTATACTGTCGAAGGAACAATTGATTCAAATTCAAAATCGCTAAGTTTTGGTGGCTTGTCTTTATATAACGGAAAATTCTATTTTGATAAATTTGAATTGTTCATCGAAAATGATAAAGGAGTTCTAACAGCCGTGCAAATTCCAAATTCGAGTTTTGAAATACCGCCTAAGAATAATGCAATACCAAAATGGAATATAGGTGTTTTAAATAACCAAAACCTTAAGGTTAAAGAGTATAAAATTACTTCTGTAACCGATAGTAAAGATGGTGCTGCAAGTATACAAATTGAGGGAAGTGGCATCAAATATAAAGAATTTGGAAAAATTGGGGACATTGAAGGTGTTTCTCCTCAAATTGGAGCGATGATTTCAATGCTAGAAGATTTAAAAGGGCGAGTAGAAAATACTGTAAAAAACATGAGTAAATATGAAATTGATTATTTACTCGATAAAGATGCAAATAGAATAGGAGCTTTAGTAATGCATTTAGCTGCAGCCGAGGCGTACTATCAAGTTTTTACATTTGAAAACAGAGAGTTTAATGCAGAAGAAGAGAAAAAATGGGGTGCTGCATTAGCTCTGGATCAAGGTGGTAGAGATGATTTTAAAGGGCACGATATTCAATATTATCTAGCTATTTACAATGAAGTTAGAGAAAAAACTATCAGTGAATTAAAAAAGAGAGACGATACTTGGTTCGCCGAGGTTCAAAAAGGAAATGGGATAAGTAACCAATATTGTTGGTTTCACGTAATGGAACATCAATCCAGTCATTTAGGGCAAATACTGTTTTTAAAAAAACGTATCAAACCTGAATTTGAAATTAAATTAGATGGAAAAATGAAAAATTAATGTTTATCAATTTAACAATCAGTAAATTGTATAAAATAAATAGCCATGCCTAAAGGACCCGAAAAAAACACTAAAAATAAAGCCTTACACACCAAATTATTAAATCGTAAAAAGGCTAAAGTACAGGAAGAGAAAAAGGAAAAAGCCTTGCGCTTAAAAGCTTTAGTTACGAAAATGAATCAACAAAAGAAGAGCGAGGAATTTTAAAAAAAGCTATGAATCTGTGGCAAATACTATTCGTCGATAAGAGTAGCTGCAATTAATTTGCGTTTAAAAATAGGTGCAACTCAATTATTTCCCCGAAATTTGCCATAAACTCTCTAAAAAGAAACGTCATGGAATTCGGTAAAATAATTATTTCAGAAACAGCGGCCGCTAGCGAAAACCCACAAGATATTATCAACTCAAATATATCAGTAATCAACTTAATGCGTGAGGAAAAAATCGATGACGATTTGATTCATGAAGATGCGTTAATGAGTTACTACCTTGACTACTATACTTCACAATACACTGAGGGTAATTTTGCACAATTTGTCTACAATTCACGTTGGAACAAAGAACTTAATGAACTAATTGAAGAGGGTTTGCAATTATTAGGCGCCGAAAAACATCTAGCTTTATTTAAAGAGCAGTGCAAAAAAGTGAGTTTAATGAGTTCAGTTAAGCGTGATAAGTTTTTTAAAGGGAAACTAGAAGGCGTAAACCCCGTTCGAGACTTGATGAATAGTGATACCTTTTACGAAATCGAAGAAAATTTAGTACACTTAAATGCTGCTTTCTTACAATCGCATCCTGATACCGAGGTACTTTCGGTAGATGAGATGTTCGCTGCTCTGGAAGAGTTCGTGGGTCATGAGATTAAAAGAGCTTAGTTGCTACCTCAAAAATTTAAACCTTTACTGTTTTGTCTCTTCAAAAATAATTATTAAACATTTGCAATTTTTTTAATTCACCTAGTAATATCTTCATCATTAAACCAAATATCAAAATAGATATGATTTAGACATGAAATTAAATAATTGGTTTGAAATCTTTATTTTCTGAATTACATTATACAGTAATTTGTCGCGGACAATAAAAAGAGAAAGGATAATTAATTGGTAGCCAATGTAACGCTTATTTTCTAAAAAAGTAAATAAGACCTACAGAGGAGTTAAGCAAATTGTTTTTCAAGCCAGACTGAGAAGCTGTTTCAGATGTTCCATCAAAATTTAAAATTTGTTTCGCATGCATCAAACTCGAAATATCGCCACTCAGGGATACATTGTTCGAAATCTTTAAGGTTGTAGTAAGGCCGTATATGACATTAATCAATTTGTCCTTTCTATTGTTTGAATCATTTTTAAATTGAGAAACTCCTGCTCCAGCATGAAACAGTATACCAACTCGTTCGGCTCTATTGTACAAGCCAAGTGCGTAGCCAACATCCGTAACTGCTTGGATATTAAATCTTGTATAGTTGGTTTCAAATTCTTGAGAATCTTTGCTGTTTTTAAATTTGTCATACCCAAGGTCTGCTTTGATACCAATATAAGGATTGAAAGTGTATCGTGTTCCTAAATCCACATGATAAAAACTAGGACTAGTTGTAAAATAGCCCGAACTCATAGTGTTAAAGGGCTTATTCACCCCAACATTAAACTCTAACGACCATTCCTGATAATCTCCTCTATATTCTTGTGCACTTAGATTAAATTGTAAAACTAGAAGGAGTAAAAGGAAAAGCTTTTTCATGACGGTAGATTGTTTTTAAATAGTTAAAAAGCAAATTTACTGTTTTTACCGAAAAAAATAGGATTAGGTGTAAAATTCTAAAGCTAGCTTGCTTTTTGCTTTAATGAAGCTTTATATCTCACTTTTCATTTGTACTTTGTCGTGTAAGTAGCAAACAATTACTTAAATTTGCTACCACAATAAGAAAGATACTAGTTATAAAAATCACACTATGTTACAAATTGCATTTATTAGAGAGAATCAAGAGAAGGTAATTCAAGCTTTGGCAAAAAAGAATATGGACGCCAAAACTGTGGTAGAAGCCGTAGTTGAATTAGACGAAAAACGTCGTGCTACCCAAGTTGAATTAGATAATATTCTAGCCGAATCTAATAAATTATCCAAAGACATTGGTGAACTGATGAAATCGGGTGAAAAAGCTAAAGCAGCAATTTTAAAAGAAAAGACAGTAATCAATAAGGAGAAAAGTAAAAAATTAGCCGAACAAGCGGATGCTTATGTAGCAGAGCTTACGGACAAATTATATACTTTACCTAATCTTCCTGCCGACATTGTTCCTGTGGGTAAAACACCCGAGGAAAACCTAAATGTTTTTGAAGCAGGAACGGTTCCAGTATTGCATGAAGGAGCACAACCACATTGGGAGTTGGTGAAAAAATATGATATTATTGATTTTGAACTAGGAAATAAAATCACCGGTGCTGGTTTTCCTGTTTATAAAGGTAAAGGAGCACGTTTACAACGCGCTTTAATCAATTACTTTTTAGATAAAAACACTGAAGCTGGTTACAACGAAGTGCAAGTGCCACATCTTGTAAACGAAGCTTCGGCCTACGGAACAGGACAATTACCGGACAAAGAAGGTCAAATGTACCATGATGCAACCGATGATTTGTATTTAATTCCAACAGCTGAGGTGCCTGTGACTAACTTATTTAGAGATGTTATTTTATCTGAAAATGAATTACCTGTTCTAACAACAGCATACACACCGTGTTTTCGTCGTGAAGCAGGTTCTTACGGAGCACATGTTCGCGGTTTGAATCGTTTACACCAATTTGACAAAGTCGAAATTGTACGCGTAGAGCATCCTGATAAATCGTACGAAGCGCTAGACGGAATGGTAGAGCATGTAAAGCACATCTTAGACGAGTTGAAATTACCATATCGTATCCTGCGTTTGTGCGGCGGAGATATGGGTTTTGCTTCGGCTTTGACGTACGATTTTGAAGTTTTCTCAACAGCGCAAGACCGATGGTTAGAGATTTCTTCAGTGTCCAACTTCGAAACGTTTCAATCAAATCGATTAAAGTTACGTTTTAAAGATAAAGATGGTAAAAATCAACTAGCGCACACCCTTAACGGAAGTTCATTGGCATTACCAAGAGTGCTGGCAGGAATTCTCGAAAATTATCAAAGTCCGGAAGGAATTGTAATTCCTGAGGTACTGCGACCGTATTGCGGGTTTGATATTATTGATTAAATTTTAGCCTTTTTTAGTAACCGAGAATTCGCAAATTTTTTCTTTTTTAAAGTAATTGAAATTTGCGAATTTGCGGTTAAATTGGGTTGCGATTAACGAAGCTTTTGTGAATAAAAGCATTAATTATGAAAAAGCTCTTTCTTCTTACTATTTTGTCATTTTCGTTTTTTGCTCAAGCTCAAAACGAACAGTTGGCGCAATATTATTATGAAAAAGGAGATTTTGAGAAAGCAAAATTAAGTTACGAGGAATTACTTGAAAATGTGCCGCAAAACACTCAATATTTTCTAAGAGTTGTCGATTGTTACCAGCAACTACAACAATATGAAATTGCGGACAAAGCCCTGCAAAGCAGGATTGATAAATACCATCAAGGTAATATTTTGGTAGAGCTTGGCTATAATTATCAATTACAAAAAAAAGATACTAAGGCTAAGGAGTGTTACGACCAAGCTATAGATAAGATTCGGAAAAATCCAAATGAGGTTTTTGCTGTTGCTGCCGCTTTTGAAAAAAAAGTGTTACTAGAATATGCTTTGGAAGCTTATGATATCGCTACTCAAATGTTACCCACTTTTAGTTTTAATTATCAAAAAGGACTGTTGTACGGACAATTAGGGCAATCCGATAAAATGATTGAAATGTTCTTGGATGAAGCCGAGGCACACCCAGAAAATTCAGTAGTGATTCAAAGTCAGTTCATGCGCTTTATGGCGGATGCCAGCGATACTAGTTTTAGTGACGCGCTACGAAAAGCATTGATTGTTAGGGTTCAAAAATCGCAAGATCTTTTTTGGAATCATTATTTGAGTTGGTTTTATGTGCAAGGAAAAGAATTGGGTAAAGCTTTTGTACAAGAAAAAGCGATTTATAAAAGAGTGCCTGAATCACTCTCCAATATAATAAACTTAGCACAGCTCGCTATTCAAGAAAATGATGAAGAGACAGCTACAGAGGTTTTGGGATTTGTTTTAGAAAACACCAAAGATTTGCAGTTATTGGTTCAAGCCCATTCTTATTTGTTAAAAATTAAAATTCAAAATGCTAAAGCAAAGGATTATCCTGCCATTACAACAGCTATTGATGGTTTGATTAAAGAATTCGAACTTAGTCCATTTACTTTGTCTTTACAGTTAATTCAAGCCCATTTTATTGCTTTCAATTTAAATAAACCTGAGGAAGCAAGAACAATTTTAAAGCGAGCACTGGACCTTAATTTAAGTAATTATGAGCAGGCTCAGGTAAAAATGGAACTAGCGGATGTTTTATTATTCGAAGAAAAATTCAACCAAGCTTTAATTTATTATTCTCAAATTGAAATGGATCTTAAAAATGACGCTATGGCTCATGAAGCAACATTGAAAGCAGCAAAAACTAGTTATTTTAAAACCGATTTTGATTGGGCTTTAAAGCAGTTTAAAGAACTTAAGTCAGCTAGTACGCAGCTTATCGCTAATGATGCCTTGGAGTATTTTTTACTCATTAATGATAACACGGTAGCAGATTCGACACAAACCGCCTTAGGTGTTTTTGCAAAAGGTGATTATCTGTTATATCAAAATAGAAACACAGAGGCAGTTGCACTTTTCCAGTCGATATTACAAAAATTTAAAGGACAAGAAATCGAAAGCGTTACTTTATTACGACTTGGAACTGTTTACGAAAAAATGGGCGAATATAATTTGGCCTTGAGCCAATATCAAAATATTATAGACCATCATAATGATGGCATCTATACTGATGAAGCGCTGTTTTTTTCGGCAGAAATATACAATAACAAACTGCAAGAACCCGATAAAGCGAAACCACTGTACGAGAAAATTATTTTTAACCATGAAGATAGTATTTACTTTGTTGAGGCTAGAAAGAAATTCAGGCAACTACGCGGCGATCTAAACTTATAAATGAATAGAACGGTAGGTATTTTAAAAGTACTACTGTCAATAAACGAATAACAATCAATAAATAAAATACAATGATCATATATAATGTTACCAGTAATGTGCACGAAAGTATTCACGATCAATGGATGATTTGGATGCAGCACAAGCATATTCCAGAAATTTTAGCAACCGGTAAGTTTGTTTCAGCGCGATTGGTTCGTGTTTTAATCGAAGAAGAAATGGGCGGTGTAACCTACTCAGCACAGTACACAACTGACAGTAAAGATACTTTGGAAAGGTATTATCAAGAAGATGCACCAGGATTTAGAGCAGAGATTGAAAAATTATTTGGCGAAAAAGTATTGGCTTTTAGAACGGAGCTGCAAGTGATTTCAGATCATTAAGATTTGTTACAAACGGTTCGAAGCTAGCTTTAGACATAAAACTAGGTTGGGGCTCGAATCATAATTACACATTGTACCTAACAGCCGATGTGTTTAATACAAGAAAATGGAAAAAGTAAAAGCTAAAAAACACCTCGGACAACACTTTTTAAAGGATGAAAGCATTGCAAAAGCAATTGCTGACACTATCAATCTTGAAGGGTACGAAGATGTTTTAGAGATAGGACCAGGAATGGGTGTTTTAACGAAGTATTTGTTAGACAAACCTATAAACACCTATGTAATTGAAATCGATACAGAATCAGTAGATTATTTAGATGCTAATTATCCAAAATTAAAAGACAAAATCATTTCGAAGGATTTCCTTCGCTATGATATCAATGAAGTCTTTCAAGGGAAACAGTTCGCTATTATTGGGAATTTCCCATACAACATATCGACTCAAATTGTGTTTAAAACTTTGGAGTTGAAACATCAAATTCCCGAGTTTGCAGGAATGTTTCAAAAAGAAGTGGCTGAGCGTATTTGTGAGAAGAAGGGTAGTAAGGCTTACGGGATTCTCTCCGTTTTGGCGCAAGCCTTTTATGACGTAGAGTATTTATTTACTGTAGATGAAAATGTATTTATTCCGCCACCTAAAGTAAAATCAGGCGTGATGCGCATGCGTCGAAAAGAAGATTTTAGTTTGCCTTGCGGCGAAAAGTTATTCTATATGGTTGTTAAAACCGCTTTTCAGCAACGCCGAAAAACATTGCGCAATAGCTTGAAAACATTAAACCTTTCAGATGCTTTGCGAGAAGACCTTGTTTTTAACTTGCGACCAGAGCAGCTAGATGTAGCCGAATTTATAGCACTGACCCAAAAAATAGAAGCCGATGGAATTTAAAATCAGTAAAGACTTAATACTCGAATTAGAACAGCACATTGTCAATAAAAATGATCGGGAGTTAGAACGCCTGCTTCATGACATGCACCATGCTGATATAGCAGAGATTCTGGATGAACTTGATTTTGATGAGGCTACTTATATTTTCAAGGTATTAGATTCAGAGAAAACCTCCGAGATATTACTAGAATTAGAGGATGATTTAAGAGAGAATATCCTTAAACGCTTATCTGCCAAAGAAATCGCTGAGGAGCTAGATGAGCTAAATACCGATGATGCTGCGGATATCATCGCTGAGCTTTCGCAATCCAAAAAAGAGGAAGTAATCTCAGAGTTGGATGATTTAGAGCACGCCAAGGACATTATTGACTTATTGCGCTACGACGAGGATTCGGCGGGTGGTTTAATGGGGAAAGAGCTAGTAAAAGTAAACGAAAACTGGAGCGTACTCACTTGTGTAAAGGAAATGCGTGCACAGGCCGAAAACGTTTCACGAGTGCATTCGATCTATGTAGTTGATGATGAAAACAGGTTAAAAGGACGCTTATCTTTAAAGGACTTATTGACTACCTCTACTAAAACACAAATAGCAGATATTTACATTAAAAAAGTAACTTTCGTTAATGTGGATGCCGAAGATGTTGAGGTGGCTCGTATCATGCAAAAATACGATCTTGAAGCTATTCCTGTTGTCGATGCGATGGGCAGGTTAGTAGGGCGTATTACTATTGATGATATTATTGATGTAATTAGAGATGAAGCCGATAAGGATTACCAATTAGCAGCGGGTATCTCCCAAGACGTTGAAGCCGATGATAGTATTTTAGAATTAACCAAGGCGCGATTGCCATGGTTGGTTTTAGCCTTATTAGGAGGTTTTATTACGGTTAGAGTTTTAGGTTTGTTTGAAGGCGCGATGCTCGAACACGGTAATTTATTCTTTTTTACGCCACTAATTGCGGCTATGGCAGGGAATGTTGGGGTACAGTCTTCAGCGATTATTGTGCAAGGTTTAGCAAACAATACTTTGAGTGGTTCTTTATTTAATCGTCTAATCAAGGAAATTGCTTTGAGTTTATTAAATGGTGCGATTTTATCGGCTATTTTATTTACGGGCAGCTATTTTTTATTGGGTGAGCCGCCTATAATTGGGTTCGTGATTTGCTGTGCTTTGATATCTGTGATTATCATAGCATCCTTAATAGGAACATTTGTTCCCTTGTTACTAGATAAATTTGGGATCGACCCCGCATTGGCTACGGGACCTTTTATAACGACAAGCAATGATATTTGTGGAATCTTAATTTATTTCTCTATTGCAAGAATGATATTAGGGTTTTAATTTATCAACAACTACTACTAAACAACTACAACCAACTAACAACCAAGATTATGAATATTCACATTATAGGAGGCGGAAATTTAGGTGCTTCAGTAGCACTAGGTTTTGCTAAATTCTCCAGTGGTCATCAGATAACAGTTACTAGACGAACGATTAGTAAGATTCAGCATTTAGAAGCGGTTGGCGTGATGCTTTCCGCAGATAATACGGCAGGAATTGAAAAGGCAGATATTATTATCTTAACCATAAAACCATATCAAGTAGATTTGGTCTTAGCCGAAATTTTGCCGTTCATAAAGAATAAAATCATCGCCTCTGCAGTTAGTGGTTTGTCAATAGAATCACTGCAAAATAAGATTGGTTTGGAGAATCAAGCCATTCGAATTATGCCAAACATCGCCGCGCAATTTGGAGAGTCAGCTACTTGTATTTCTTTTCAAGAGCAGCATGCAGTTCAAGGGCAGCAATTAGTTGCCTTGTTTAAGGATTTAGGGACAGCGCCAGTTATTGATGAAAAATTAATGGACGCCGCTACTGTACTTGCTGCTAGTGGAACCGCGTTTGCTTTGCGCTATATTCGTGCCTCTATGCAAGCGGGAATCGAAATTGGATTTGATTGGCAAACTGCTTTAGCCATTTCGGCTCAAACGGTAAAAGGTGCTGCTGCAATGATTATGGAAGAGCAGGTACATCCAGAGCAATTGATAGATCGTGTTACCACTCCAAAAGGCTGCACAATCGCAGGCTTAAACGAAATGGAGATGCATGGATTTAGCTCATCATTGATCAGAGGGATCAAAACGTCTTTGAATCAAATAAAAGGATAATTTTGAACTGTTCTATAGGTTTGTTAGTGGTCTAAGTTCATTAATTAAGTTGTAAGATACACCATAACAATAAGTTAAGTTGTATTAAATTTTGAGAAAGCTGTCGTTTATCGAAAAAACAGGGCGATCATAGAAAACGTTAAAAGGTTTTGAATTTGTTCCTTTTTTCGTAACTTAGTTAAGTACTCAAGTCGATCTTTTATCCTAGTAACTAATGTTTTAAACTAAACAATTAAAACCTATTATCATGAAAAAGTTATTTGACAGTTTTTACGACGCAATTTCAAATTTTTTATTCGGTGGTCAAAGCGTTTCACGACTATAATTATTAATCAGCAAGTAATTGCTCAATAAAGTAAATAGTATGACGCAAAAACACTCCTTGTATTAATTTGAAGACAAACCCATTTTTAAACAAATTTGTTTTAAAAATGGGTTTTTTTATGGTGCTATTTTCCATTTTTTAGAAATCACCGCTACAGCATGGCTTATTGGTTTTCCTATTACAAGCCTTTTTTTATAAATTTTAGTATCAAACTTGCCAATCAACTGTTGGGTAGTCTTAAGATTTGTAACTTTGATCCATTATCTAATCAAACACAACTATTTTGAAACAAGAAATTAGAGTGCTGCATATCGACAGTAACCATCCCGTTTTAATGCAAGGACTACAGGATTTAGGTTGTATAAACGAAACTGATTTTAGCTCGTCTAAGGAAGAAATAGAGTCTAAAATACACGAGTATCACGGAATCGTTATTCGTAGTCGCTTTAAGATCGATAAGCACTTTCTTGAAAAAGCGACAAACTTACAGTTTATTGCTCGAGTAGGTGCCGGCCTCGAAAGTATAGATTGTGATTATGCTACAAGTAAAAACATAACCTTAATCGCTGCTCCGGAAGGCAACAGGAATGCAGTTGCTGAGCATACTTTGGGAATGATTCTTTCCCTTTTTAACAAGCTAAATACAGCCGACAGAGAAATTCGTTCCGGACAGTGGAACCGCGAAAGTAATCGGGGTCATGAACTTGATGGTAAAACGGTTGGTATCATCGGATACGGAAACATGGGTAAAGCTTTTGCAAAAAAACTACGTGGTTTTGATGTCGAAGTTTTGTGCTACGATATTCTTGATAATGTGGGTGATGCTAATGCAAAGCAAGTCGCTTTTGATGAATTTCAGCAAAAAGTAGAAGTTTTAAGTTTACACCTGCCGTGGACTCCTGAGACGGACCGTATGGTCGATGCGAAATTCATAGCTGGATTTACCAATCCAATATGGATTATCAATACGTCAAGAGGAAAAAATATAGTAACCGAAGATCTCGTGGCCGCGATGAAGACCGGAAAAATAGCTGGTGCTGGACTGGATGTTTTAGAATATGAAAAACTTTCATTTGAAACGTTGTTTCAAGAGGATAGCTCACCAGTGGCATTTCAATATTTACTAGAGGCACCCAATGTAATCTTAACACCGCATGTTGCGGGTTGGACCTTTGAGAGTCATGAGCGGCTTGCACAAGTGATTGTCGACAAAGTGAAATACAAGTATTTCGGTGAGCCCGAGGTTGAAAACGTGGATAAGCGAGTAACAGGAATTGGTGGTTTTTTCTTTAAATCTACAAATTCAAAAGCGCTAGTGGCTTGGTACGGCAAACATTTAGGTTTAAAAACCGATGAATACGGTTCTACTTTTTGGTGGAAAGATAAAAGCGGGAACGATTGTTCTACGCAATGGTCTCCCTTTGCGAATGACACAACTTATTTTGCGCCAAGCGAAAAACAATTCATGCAAAACTTCCGCGTAGAGGACCTTGAGAATTTGTTAAAAAAATTAGCTGATGAAGGTGTAACAATAATAGGTAAGATGGAGACTTATGAGTATGGAAAATTTGGTTGGATTGTGGATCCTGAAGGAAATAAAATTGAACTTTGGGAACCAATCGACAAAGTATTTCTATAAATAACACTTTATTAACTAAACCAAAAAAATGGAAACCACAAAAACAGAACATTGGAATCAATCCAATAAACCGATCCCAGTATTTAAAGTAGACCCGATCATGGTATTAATCTTAGGATTTGTAACCTGCGGATTGTATCATATTTATTGGAATATTAAAATCGCTGAAGTTTTAAACGCAGTGGCGGAAAGAGAAGTAATTTCGTCGCCAATAGCTATTTTTTCGGGCTGTTGTTTTCCAATTAATATTTATTTCTTTTATTTAGCGGGTCGCGAAGGATTACCTCAAGTTTACAAACGTATTGGTTATCCTCATAAGGATGATTCGACCTTATTGATTGTTTTAGGTTTTTTCTTTCCTATGGCTGCAGCAATGATTGTTCAAAATGACATTAATAAACTTTACAATTAATACAAAAGCACAACGTAAAATTTACGGAATTATCGCGGCAGTAGTCACATTGATGGTTCCGTTAATTTTATTGTTTTTTAATCAAGATGCGCATCTGGAAACAGATCAATCACTTTGCCCTTTAAAAATGCTTACGGGTTTTCCTTGCCCTGGCTGCGGTATCACTAAGTCACTTGTTTATTTTTACGAAGGAGATCTTCTAAAAAGTTTGTATTACCATATTTTAGGTCCCTTTGTAGTAGTATTTTGCGTGGTTACGATACTTGTGCTAGGCACAGAGTTAATTACTAAAAAAGAATACTTTAACAGTTTGTTGTATAACAAAAAAATAGCCTATGGTTTGGCTATTTTCTTGGGCGTATATCATTTAATTCGAATTGTTTACTTCATACAACGGCATTCTCTCGATGAGATCGTAAAGGAATCCATCTGGAGGTAAACTAATCCTCTTTATCTGCTAATTTTCTTTCTAATTCAGCTTGAAACTCTTCCATAACGGGCTTCATAGTGCTTTCAGGAATATCAGCGATTCTAATGTACATTAAACCATCTACAGCATTATTAAACAGTGGGTCTACATTAAAAGCTACCACTCTAGCATTTTGCTTGATGTATTTTTTGATCAAAACAGGTAAGCGTAAAACACCTGGTTCTAGCTCATCAATAATTTTGTCAAATTTATTTAAATCGGCTTCGGTTTCATTAAAAATGAAATCTTTATCAGCATCTTTAAGTTTTACTTTATAAGCCTTTTTAGGGTGAATGTACTGTGCGATGTATGGATCGTAATAATTAGATTTCATAAACTCGATCATCAATGATTTTGAGAAATCAGAAAATTGATTGCTTATGCTCACACCTCCAAGTAAGAACTTATGTTCAGGAAAACGCAAGGTGGTATGAATAATTCCTTTCCACAACAAGAAAAGAGGCATTGGTTTTTGTTGGTATTCTTTAATGATAAAAGCGCGACCCATTTCGATCGATTTGTTCATCATGTCATGAAGCTCAGGCTCAAAACGAAACAGTTCATTTAGGTAAAACCCCTCAATACCATATTTAGGATAAATCTCTGACCCCAATCCCATCCGATAAGCACCTGCGATTTTCTTAGCGTCCTCGTCCCAAAGAAATAAATGATGGTAATACTGATCAAATTTGTCTAAATCAATAGATTCATTTGTACCTTCTCCTACCTCTCTAAACGTAATTTCACGCAAGCGCCCAATTTCGTGTAGTATGTTGGGTATGTTTTTAGCTGCCGCAAAAAATACTTCGTAGTTTTTACTTTGCAATAACCTACAATCCGTATCTCGTAATGCGTTTACTTCGATAGTCATTTTATCAACATTGGCCGGAGTAGCAATTTCTTTCGGGCTCTTTGGAAGTTTTAAAATAGGAGGCGTCAGCAATTTGCTCTCTTTTTCAAAAGGATTGGCAAGCATGTATGTTTTTTTCCTTAAAAATTCAGAATAACTTTCAAGTGAAACATGTTCGTTTTGTTCCGCAACAGAAATCGGTTTACCAATTCGCACTTTAATCACGCGATGCTTTTGACTAAAAACTTCCGAAGGTAATTTAGCAGTACGCAAGGTGCCGCTTATTTTTGAAAGTAGGTAAAAAAGCCTACTGTTTTTTGCATGAAAATAAATAGGAACAACAGGAACTTGTGCTTTTCGGATTACTTTAATAGCGCCTTCCTCCCAAGGTTTGTCGACCATTAATTGGCCGTCTTTATAGCTGGAAACTTCACCTGCAGGAAACATCCCTAAAGGTTTGCCATCGCTTAAATGGCGCAACGTTTCTTTTATCCCTACCACGCTTGATTTAGCATCCTTGTGATTTTCAAAAGGATTAACAGGCATGATGTATTCTTTTAAAGGGGCTATTCGATGTAAAAGAAAATTGGCGATAATTTTAAAATTAGGCTCTCTTTCTAACATCAATTTCAGTAATAGAACACCATCTATTCCTCCAAGTGGGTGATTAGATATTGTGATGTAAGCGCCCTCTTTGGGTAGTCGCTTCAAATCTTCATCAGGGATCTCAAATTTTATTTGTAAATCATCTACGATAGCATTGAGGAAATCAATGTCTTTTAAGTGTTTGTTACTGTCGTAAAACTTATTAAGCGTAGATATCTTCAGGACTTTCATTAATAACCAACCCGAAAAGGTTCCGAAAACCCCATATTTATCAGCATTTATTGCTTTGGCAACTTCTTTGGCGGTAACTAAACCCATTTATTCTTGTTTTTTGAGCGAAAAACAAAGATAGAAAAAAACTCCATGCAGTGGCTATCGTAGTCTTGGATTTTCACGTTTTAATACCTTTCCTTTTTTAATTTTTAGTACTTTTGGAATTAAAAATTAAGCTAAAATGAAGATTATCTCTTATAACGTCAACGGAATTCGTGCAGCGATTTCGAAAGGATTTATATCATGGCTGCAACAAGCAAATCCTGATGTCATTTGCCTTCAGGAAATTAAGGCCACGCCCGAGCAAATCCCCTTAGCCGATTTTGAAGCGGCAGGTTACCCTTATCATTATTGGTTTCCAGCAACTAAAAAAGGATATAGCGGCACTGCGATTTTGTCTAAAATCAAACCGAATAACGTTATATACGGAACCGGAATCGAGCATATGGATTTTGAAGGTCGTAATGTGCGCTTGGATTTTGATGATTTATCGGTAATGAGTTTGTATTTGCCATCAGGCACGAATGCAGAGCGCCTAGGGCATAAATTCATGTACATGGATGATTTTCAGAATTACATTACTGAATTGAAAAAAGAGATTCCCAATTTGGTAATCTGTGGTGATTATAATATTTGCCATGAGGCTATCGATATTCATGATCCTATTCGAAATAAAAAAACATCCGGATTTTTACCAGAAGAAAGAGCATGGTTAGATGGCTTTTTAAATAATGGGTTTATAGATAGTTTTCGCTTCCTGAACAAGGAACCAGATAATTATACCTGGTGGACCATGCGTTTTCCATCAGCAAGACTCAATAATAAAGGGTGGCGCATTGATTATTGCTTGGTAAGTGAACCTTTGAAAGAAAGAATAGTAAGAGCACTTATCTTACCTGAAGCAAAACATTCAGATCATTGTCCCGTTCTTGTAGAAGTAGTTTAATAGATATTCCAATTAAAAATATAAAAATGATAAAGAAAATTTCCCTAGGATTACTAGTAATGGCACTTAGTACTTCCTGTGTTTCTAAAAAGATATACAATGATTTAGAAAGTAAGTATGCCGATTTAAAGAAAGAAACAAGAAGTGTAGCGGATGAAAATGCCAATTTGCAAAAAGCTAAAAATCAGTTAGAGCTCGATAGAGAGGCACTTAAAACGGAGTTAGCCAAAGTAAAATCAGAGCGCGAAAAGTCACTAGCCGAAGCTGCTGCCTTAAGAGACAAAATGAAAGTATTGCAAGACTCATATGCAGCACTAGAAAAAAATAGTGGCGAGGCATTGCAGTCTAACATGAATAAAAATCGTGATTTACTCGCACAGTTGGATGCCAAAGCCAAAGCTTTAGCCATTGAACAAGAGCGATTGAGTAAAAGCGCACAACGTTTGCAAGAATTAGAGAATTTAATTGCTGCTAAAGAAGCAACAATGCGAAAATTGAAAGAAACCTTATCAAATGCATTAAATGGTTTTGAAAGTAAAGGACTTACTGTAGAACAAAAAAACGGAAAGGTATATGTGTCCATGGAGAATAAATTACTTTTTAATCCAGGTAGTTGGTCTGTTGGTCCAGAGGGTAAAAAAGCAGTAGTAGAACTAGGTAAAGTATTAGGCGAAAATCCTGATATTGCTGTTTTAATTGAAGGTCATACTGATAATGATCCGTATGGAGGATCAGGTCCAATTTCAGATAACTGGGATTTGTCGACTAAAAGAGCTACCGCTATCGTTGCCATTTTAAGCGAAAATAAAGCGATTAATAAAAAGAGCTTAACTGCGGCAGGAAGAGGACAGTGGTCGCCATTAGCTGGAAATGAAACGGCCGAGGGTAAAGCTAAAAATCGTAGAATCGAAATTATTTTGACTCCAAGATTAGATGAAATTGCCGATATGTTAAACGATATCGACTAGACATTCTTTAAATAAAATAAACAAAAAGCTCTCTGTTTTATTGGAGAGCTTTTGTTTAATTAAATTTATGGTTTAAAATTCGTTTCAGGTAGTAAATTATAATGCCTAAAATAGGGAATAGTATTATTGTAAATAACCAAAAAAGCAGCTTATATTTTGTCTCTTTTTTTACAATTTGCGATGCAGTAAATAACAAGATTACTGTATAAACCAAAATAGCTATAATAATTGATAAAGAACTTATTTTGCCCATGATTTTAATTTATTTAACTACAACACCATGCTATAGTTGATACGCATAAACTACTTTCCCAAGCACAAGAAGTTTCCGCTTGCAAACTTAGAAGTTTACATCCGTTAAGATCACCACTGTGGATAGCATCATTAGCGTTATATTCCAGGTTAGACAAAGATGCGGCTTTATTAGCTCCTATACCTGCAGAGTAGTAAGTATTCCACACAGAACAACCACCTTGAATTTTAGAGACATTGTCAAGTATTAATTTGGTGTCAATTTTTTCTTGTTCATTACTGTTGTCATTAATGACAAATAACATCAGAATTACAGCATCGCTATCTAAAAATACAGTATTATTATCTTTTACAAAGCCTTTGTAATTTGGGGTATAAATATACGGCTGATTATTAATCATTTTTAACTTATAGTTTTGGTTATTATTTAAAAAAATCATATTATTTTTTTTAATAAATTTGTACGAAGATAAATCAATTGATTTGCCAAATAGGTTAAAATTTCTAAATGTTTCAAAGTGATAAATTGTTTTCGAATTATAATTTTCTGCTACAATCTTGCGTGCTCCTAATTTTATCAAACTTTCATTTATCAAGCTTTTACTAGTTGTTGAAATTAAAATATTTTCGGCTTCATTCTTTTGTTGTTCATTCGAACAAGATGAAAAGAAAGATAAAATTATTAAAATAAATAAAATTTTTAAATGTTCATGTTTTTTCATTTTTTAGTAAGTTTTATATGGTTAATTAATTACAACAAACATATATGTTTTTTTTTATAATTGTTAAAAAATTGTTAAATATTACTCATTATTTTCATTAAATGAAATATACTACACTACCCAATACTGATATAAAAGTCAGTAAAATTTGTTTGGGAACAATGACTTTTGGTCAACAAAACACGGAGGCTGAAGGACACGCTCAAATGGATTATGCCTTAGAGCGCGGAGTCAATTTTTTTGATACTGCCGAAATGTATTCGATCCCTGCTAATGAAAAGACCTACGGAAGCACCGAGAAAATTATAGGAACTTGGTTGAAAAAATCAGGAAAGAGAGACGAAGTTGTTCTAGCGTCTAAGATTGCGGGACCTAATCCCAATTTTACGTACATGCGGGACAGTATCGACTTTTCTCCTAAAAGTATTCAATATGCCTTAGACAATAGTTTAAAGCGATTGCAAACGGATTATTTAGATTTGTATCAATTGCATTGGCCGGAGCGTAAAACAAACACCTTCGGGCAGCGTGCTTTCACCTTGCAAGATGATGAGTGGGAAGATAACATTCACGAAGTGCTCACTACTCTCGATGGGTTTATAAAGGAAGGTAAGATAAAGCACATTGGTTTATCTAACGAAAATGCTTGGGGAATTATGCGTTTTCTCGAAGAAAATAAATACCATAACCTACCAAGAGTCAAAACAATTCAAAATCCATACTCACTTTTAAACCGCTTGTTTGAAAATGCATCTTCTGAAATTTGTGCTCGCGAAAACGTAGGTTTATTGGCTTATTCTCCAATGGGATTTGGGGTTTTATCTGGTAAGTTCCTAACAGGCGAAAGCCATCCTAAAGCGAGATTGAGTTTGTTTCCCCAGTATTCAAGATACAGTAGTGGGCAATCTCAAGCAGCAACAAAGCTATACCATGAAATTGCTGTTAAAAATGGTTTGACTTTAACGGAGTTGGCTTTGGCCTTTATTGAGCAACAACCTTTTTTGACAAGTACCATTATTGGTGCGACGACTTTAAAGCAGTTAAAGGAGAATATTGATACGATTAATGTCACCCTTTCGGAGGATGTTTTAAAAGCGATAAATGGAGTACAAGCGATAATTCCGGATCCGGCACCTTAACTATAAAATGTAATTACTGTTAAAAAAGCTCCGTTATTTAAGTGTAACGGAGCTTTTTTTATGCTCATTATAACGGTTAAAAATCAAACTCATCACTTATTCCGAGGGAGTCTACAGCTGTAGTATCGCGTACTTTTACTTTAATTAGCGATTTTGCAGGACCGGTAATGTACAAGGGTTGCGTTTTATAAATAGTGTCTTCGATTGGGAGTAGTCCGCGTCGAATCATCAAATTGGTCAAAAACGACACTTGCTTTGCAGCAAAATCTCTGAGTTGACCTTCATCATTAAATTGAGACATAAATCGCCTTGGACTTGGAATGATGCGTGCTAAAAATAAACATTCATTAAAATTTAAATCAATAGGGCGTTTTTGAAAATAATACTGGCTCGCTTCACCGATGCCGTAAACATTCGGTCCCCATTCTATAATGTTGAAATAAACTTCAAGCATGCGCTCTTTACTAACGATGCGATTGTTTTCCAGAATGTACACCAAAAGGATCTCTTCTAATTTTCGGGAGACTGTTTTTTCTCGCGTCAAAAACACGTTTTTAATTAACTGCATGCTGATGGTACTAGCACCACGAGAAAACTTCTTAGTCTTTATGTTTTTTATGATCGACTGCTTAAACGCTTCGTTAATAAATCCATGATGGGAGTAGAAAGAAGGGTCTTCTGTGGTAAGCACGCACTTCTTTAAATACGGCGCTATTTGATCCATGGTACTATAGTTAGGGTTACCATTTCCAACTAAAACGGGACGTTGCACTACGTTATTGATAATCGCTCGATAGATAAATTCCCCATTTAATTTGGTCAAGTTAGCTTGTCCGTACTTGGTTATTTTTAAGTTCTCTTTTTTTAGATTGCTATCAAAAATAAGCGCGTTAGGATTGTTTTTGTTGAATTCAAATTGGAGCAAATAAGCAAAAGTGCCTTCGGCTTCCATTCCTTGAAAATTAGTAAACAATCCATCAGGAAGTGAACTGATGAAGTCTTGCGCTTTAGTATTGGGGATTTGCACTTTTAATTTATAAATGGTGTCTTCCTCTGTTTGATATTCTAAATAAGGATGAAATTTTACCTTATTGAATTGTACAGTTGAACTGCTGTCAATGGATACAAAACTGGAGCCGAGTAACAAACGATAATCAAATCGTGCATTTTTAATAACAACGTCCTGGCTTGCTATTTTTTTATGATTAATTTTTAAATTCGCTATTGAAGTATAGCCGTCAATATGTAATTCACCTCCGCTTTTATCTATGTTTTCGATATTTAATCGAATGGAGTCAAAGCTTGAAATTAAGTTGTAACGTTCGTCAAAATACGGAACCTTAATAGCGCCTGTATCGCGATTAAAAAAACGAATGTCTGCCTTTTTATTGCGGGGATCGGCGAAGCCTTTGATTTTCCAGCGCTGTGCAAAAGTGTTCGTTTTTACATTAATTGCTGTCTCCAGCTCTTTATTGGCTAACGTTAATTTTTGAATAGCAATATTTGCCTTTTTTCCATTGTCATCTAATTTGAAGGTAAGGTTTTCAATATTCATATCTGTTGGAACGAGATTTAAAACCTTAGCAATAATCCGATAGGTAAAATCAGCATAATCTCGCTTACCATCTGATGCGGGTTCCTTGCTGTCTCTTTTTAAAAAGGCGGCAAAATTCTTAACGGATCCTTTTTTGGTGAGTTGTACGTAGCCATTTTTAATATGTAAAGTGCCCAATTGAACATCGCCTACGAGTAATTTCCAAAGGTTGATCGACGTGCTCATTTTGTTTATATTGAACAAGGTATCTGCATGATGAGGCGTTAAGGTCATACCTGACAATTGAATGCCCGTCAAACCATCAAAAGCCGCCTCCTTGATGGTAAAAGTGCTGTTGTAATCTCTTTTTATGGTAGCACTCGTTTTGGCTATAGCTTGCTTCAAAAGTGATTCGCGAAAAACAAAAAAGCTAATGATTGCAATAATAATCAGTGCCATAAAAATTTTCAGAAAAAGGAGTATCTTTTGTTTTGAATTTCTCATTGATCAGGGTTCTTTTGCCTAAAGTAGTCTCTTTTTTACTAGTACTAACAGCTCGTTTATCCAAAAAGCATGCTGGCTACATCTTCAATTTTAGTGACAAGTTCTATTTTTATTCCCGTATTTTTCAACGCAATTTTATTGTATTTTGATACAAAAATGGTCGAAAAACCAAGCTTTTCTGCTTCCTGAATACGTTGGTCCACTCTGTTTACCGGACGAATCTCCCCTGAAAGACCTACTTCGCCAGCGAAACAAAAATCTTTATTTACAGGTATATCTTCGTTTGAGGATAAAATAGCAGCTACAACGGCAAGGTCGATGGCAGGATCGTCTACAGAGATTCCACCGGTTATATTTAGAAACACATCTTTGGCGCCAAGCCTAAAGCCAGCTCTTTTTTCAAGAACAGCTAAAATCATATTTAATCTCTTGGCATTGTAGCCGGTCGTACTGCGCTGAGGTGTTCCATAAACCGCCGTGCTCACTAGTGCTTGAATTTCCAGCATTAATGGTCGCATTCCCTCTAAAGTAGACGCTATGGCTGTTCCTGATAACTCTTCATCTTTATGCGAAATTAGTATTTCTGAAGGATTGGATACTTCGCGCAAGCCGCTGCCTAGCATTTCATAGATGCCAATTTCAGCAGTGGAGCCAAATCGGTTTTTTAAAGACCTTAGAATTCGATAAACATGATTTCGGTCGCCTTCAAATTGTAGCACGGTATCAACCATGTGTTCCAGTATTTTGGGTCCAGCAATGGTTCCGTCTTTGGTAATATGACCAATTAATATAACAGGAATATTGGTTTCTTTGGTAAACTTTATCAGCTCAGCGGTAGTTTCCCTAATTTGAGAAATACTGCCGGCAGTGGATTCAATATAATCCGTGTGAAGCGTTTGGATAGAGTCGATAATCACAATCTCAGGTTCAATGGCTTCGATTTGTTTAAAAATATTTTGCGTTTTCGTTTCGGTCAAAATATAGCAATTATCACTCGAAGGAGTAATTCGTTGCGCACGCATTTTGATTTGTTTTTGACTCTCTTCTCCTGAAACATACAGCGTTTTATAGGGCAGTTTTAGTGATATTTGAAGTAAAAGAGTGCTTTTTCCTATTCCGGGTTCGCCACCAAGCAGGATGAGCGATCCGGGTACAATTCCGCCTCCTAAAACACGGTTTAACTCACCGTCAGTAGTGTCCATTCGAATTTCTTCTGTCGCATCAATTTCGGTAATTTTCAAGGGTTTTGGAGCACGACTTGAAGGTGTTGGTTCGCTTTTCCAAGCGACTTTTTCTTGCTTCTGAATAATTTCTTCAGCAATGGTATTCCATTCTTTGCAAGCATTGCATTGTCCTTGCCATTTGGCATAGGAGGTACCGCAACTTTGACAGAAAAAGGTGGTTTTTACTTTTGCCATTATTTTTTGATAGTTTGACCTTTCATGTCATCATATTTGTTGTACATCATCTCTTTGGTTAAATCACCTATTTCCTCTAATTGAGAGGCGCGCTGGTACTTCGCTGCTGCCTTTTTAGCATCGCCTTGCTTTTCGTACATAAGTCCAAGTTCGTACGAAGCCAACATGGATTTGGGATAGTTTTTATTAGCAAGATCAGCGAGTTTGTCTAACTCATCGTATGCTTTGTTTTTTAAGATAGCGGCTTCGATTGCCTTGAAATCGTTGATTCGTACCGGAATTTTTAGTCCTAATTTATTTTCAATTAAGGTGTACTTTGTGGTTAAGTAATCTACGTAACCGCTTTTTAATACGACAATTTTTTCGGTAAATTCGGTTGAAGAAATTGGTTTATAAGAACCAAATATTTGATAAAGTGCTTCGGGAATCGAATAAAGAACAAGGGAATAGTGAGACGCATTTGAGAATGAACTGTATTTATAATCTACTAATGGATTAGTGATTGCTTTTAGACTTTTATCCAATTGCTCAACCGGTTCGCGAAGTTGTCTAATGTCCCCATCAGCTGAGGATTGATAGTAAAAAAGCTGTTTTTTGGTATTGGTTAAGCTCGACGTAATTTGATCATTTATTCCGGGCGCCAGCTCTGGGCTTAAGGATATGTAAGCGTTGAATAAAGGATTTTCTTTCAAGAGATAAAAGTTTAAAAATCCAGCTGTTGTATCATGTCCGGCAATTATTCTAAAGGGAGCTACACGGTATTTTTGTTCAATATAGGGCATTAATTCCCCGCCAATAAATTCAAAAAACTGCGATGCTCTTCTAGTAGGTAAACCTTCGGTTGGGTCAAAAGCACAATCTTCTTCTCTTTCGTTATTTCGATTTTGGCTTATGCCAATGATAATCGTTTCTGGCAAATCATCCCAATAGGCACCATAATTCAAAGCACCGTAAAAGGGATCAAATAAGTACTCGCCGTCGAATAAAATCAGGATTGGATATCTTTTGGAAGTATTGTTTTCATAGGAGGCAGGCAAACCAATAGTAATTTGTCGTTTTTCTCCAAGTTTTTTAGAGTCAAATGATTCAACGCTCTTTTGTGCAAACATTGAAAGCGAAAAAAAAAGTAAGAGTAGGCTGTGTTTCATAGTAGTACTGTTTTTTGGGGTTTAGTAGGGCTATAATAGTACAGCAAGATACTTATTTATTTTCTAAAATAAACAACTAGCCATTATTTCCAAGCGTTAAAGGATGTCTGGTTTAAACAAAAAATGCTCCAACATACGACTGTATATTGGAGCAAGATAACTATAGTTGCAATTCTTTAGGTTAAAGAATTATCGTTTTCGTTTGGGAAAATAATCCATGGCTTGAAAGTTTTTGCTTCTTCAAAATCCATGCTGGCGTAGGAGATAATAATAATGATATCATCTTTTTGAACTTTTCTAGCGGCAGGACCATTTAAGGTAATCGTACCAGAATTTTTCTCGCCTTTAATTGCGTAGGTGTCAAAACGTTCTCCATTATTGATGTTTACAATTGAAACTTTTTCTCCTTCGATGATATTAGAAGCTTCTAATATATTTTCGTCAATGGTAATACTACCAATGTAATTTAAATCGGCACCCGTAACTTTTACGCGATGAATTTTTGATTTTAAAACTTGAATTTGCATGCTACAAAAGTAAATTAATTTAATGAAATGGTATCAATCAATCGAATATTATTGACAAGAACAGCTATAAAAGCGCGGTATTTTTGATTTGCTATTTTGTTTTCGCAGGGTAGTAAAGTGTGTGCATCTGCGATTTGAAAATATTCTAATTCGAACATTTTATTCGTTTTAAATGTTTCGGTTACCCAAAGCGATACTTCTTCAGCTGTTGTATTTTTGAATTTTTCTTTTGCTTCTGTCAAAATTTCAAAGATTATTTTAGCTTCCTCTCGCTCGGATTTTGATAAGCGCTCGTTTCGAGAACTCATGGCTAATCCGTTTGCTTCTCGGTGAATAGGACAACCAATTACTTTTACGGTTAATTGGGCTTTTTCTACCATTTTTTCCACTATTAATAGTTGCTGATAGTCTTTTTCGCCAAAATAAGCGGTAGTGGGATTCACGATTTCGAACAGTCTTTTAACAATGGTGCCTACGCCGTCAAAATGACCTGGTCGGAACTTACCTTCCATTTGATTTTCTAAACCGTCAAAATTAAATGGTTGGGATAGTATTTTTCCTTCATAGACATCTTCAACTGATGGTGCGTAAATTAAGATATCCGGATTTAAAGCAGCTATTTTTTCTACATCTTGCTCTAATGTTCGAGGGTATTTTAAAAGGTCTTCAGGATTATTGAACTGAGTTGGATTCACAAAAATACTAACAACAGTTATTGCGTTTTCTGCCTGTGATCGTTGCATTAACGATAGGTGTCCGTCGTGTAGTGCACCCATCGTAGGTACAAAACCAACAGTAGAACGAAGAGGTTTAATAGTGTTTAAAAAGTCTATCAAAGCTACTTTTCCGTAGAAAACAGGCATGGTCATTTTATTAAAATTGACTGCAAACATAATATATTAGTTAATAACTGCATAAATTTTTGTAATTTTGCGTGGTTTTTATTACCAATGAATTAAGTAAATTACAATATGAAAGATAAGAGGATATTATATGTATCATCTGAGGTGGTGCCTTACTTGGCTGAAAATGAAGTTTCTCTAATGTCTTATGACGTGCCTAAGATGGTAAATGATCAAGGCGGACAAATTAGAATTTTTATGCCTAGATATGGAAACATAAATGAAAGAAGACATCAATTACATGAGGTAATACGACTTTCGGGTATGAATTTGGTTGTAAATGATTTAGATATGCCTTTAATTATTAAGGTAGCATCGATACCTAAGGAAAGAATTCAGGTGTATTTTATTGATAACGATGAGTATTTCAAACGAAAAGCTACATTCGCTGATGAAGACGGGGTAATGTATCCTGATAATGATGAGCGTGCCATCTTTTTTGCAAAGGGTGTGGTTGAAACAGTTAAGAAATTAAATTGGGTTCCTGATATTATACACGTTCATGGATGGATGGCAGCTATGCTTCCAATATACATGAAGCATTTTTATAAAAACGAAGCTTTATTTTCGGATACTAAAATCGTAACTTCTGTTTACAGTCAATCATTTGAAGGAACTTTAGATGTAGAAATGATAAATAAGATAAAGTTAGATGGTATTCCAGAAGAAGTGGTTCCATACATTGCCACTCCTGACTATGACAGTATAATGAAGTCTACTATTAATCATTCTGATGCAGTTATAATAGCCTCTGAAGGACTTTCTGCAAGTTTAACAAAATTTATAGAGTCTTCAGGAAAACCTTTTTTACCTTTCGTCCCTAAAGACACTTTCGCTGAGGCGTACACTGTTTTTTATAATGAAATGCTTTAAAATTAACTTTTATTTCCAGTATGTATACTAAATTTTTTAAGACAATTCTTCTAGTCGCAACGGGTCTTTTTTTAAATTCTTGTGATAAGGATTACAACTCCATCGGTGGTGATTTAATTGGTGGTAATAATTTCGATTTAAGCAAATATACCTCGCAAGTGGTTGCATACAATCAAAAAATTGGACCTATAGAGTCCAGTAATTTGCCAGTAAATGCGTTAGGCGTTTATAGTAATGGTCCGTTTGGAACCACGACTGCTAACTTCGCAACTCAGGTAACCTTAGAAGCTGTTAAGCCAACAATTGGAGTTAATCCCGTCATTGAAAGTGTTGTTTTAACAATACCCTACTTTAGTACGTTGAAATCAACTGAAGCTTCAACTGGTAATAATACTTATACTTTAGATTCTATTTATGGTGGTGGTAAAATTAAATTAAGTGTTTATGAGTCGGGTTTTGCCATGCAAAGATTAGACCCCAACAATTCTTTTCAGGCACAGAAGTATTATACCGATCAAAATTCAATTTTTGATGCAAATAAAATAGGGAATCGATTGAATGATGATATGGATCCAGCCCAAAATGAAGCCTTCTTTTTTAGTCCTGAAGAGTACAGAGAGACTAAAATTGTTGATACCAAAGAAACCGTAACACGTACCGCTCCTGGAATGCGTCTAAATTTAAATAAGACTTTTTTTAAGACTAATATAATTGATGCAGCAGCTTCAGGAAATTTAGCTACTAATGATGTTTTTAGAAATTATTTTAGAGGATTGTATTTCAAAGTAGAAAAAATTAGCGGTGTAGAAAGTCAGATGGCAATGTTAAATTTTGCTGCTGGAAAAATCACTATTAATTACAAGGAGGATTCTACTGATCCCGTTAAAGCTGGTGATCCTATTGTTCGTTTAGATAAATCTATTGTAATTAATTTAACGGGTACTACTGTAAATTTATTAAATGATACGGATAGCGCATCTTATAGTAATGTGTTTGCTTCCTCGAATGCAACCACTGGTGATGCTAAATTACATTTAAAAGGAGGCGAAGGATCGCTAGCTGTTATTGAACTTTTTAGTAAAACCGATGTGCGTGGATTTGACTCAAATGGAAATCCTACTAATGTACCAAATGGTGTTAGCGATGAACTAGATGATTTAAGATATCCTGCAGACGGTAAGAAGTTGCTAATTAACGAAGCAAATTTAGTTTTTCATATCGATGCCGCCGCAATGGCTGGAGCTAAAGAACCAAATAGAGTGTATTTATACGATTTAACCCATAGTCAATCAATACTTGATTATAAAGTTGATGGTACTTCAGGTACAAAAGCCCAAAATGGTAAATTTATTTACAGCGGTTTTATTAAAAAAGAGGCTGTTACTGATGGACGGGGTCAAACTTACAAAGTGAGGTTAACCAATCAGATACGAAATTTAATTAAAAATGCTGATTCAACTAACGTGAAATTAGGACTTGTAGTGACAGGGGATATTAATAATTCTACTTCTGCTAGTTTGCGTACAGCTAAGCCACTTTTTTCAAAGGCACCAAGAGCTTCTGTAATTACGCCATTAGGGACAGTCTTGTATGGTAATAATGTAGCTGATGAAGCTAAAAAATTGAAGTTAGAAATTTATTACACTAAATCTAATAATTAAAATATGTGTGGAATAGTTGGATATATCGGATATAGAGAAGCATATCCTATTGTTATAAAAGGGCTAAAGCGTTTAGAGTATAGAGGATACGACAGTGCGGGAGTAATGGTGTATGATGGCAACGCAATAAAACTTTGTAAGACAAAAGGGAAAGTTGCTGATTTAGAGGAGAAAGCCATTAAGGAAGTAGCTATGAATGGTACGATTGGTATTGGTCATACAAGATGGGCTACTCATGGTGTTCCAAATGACGTTAATTCGCACCCACATTTTTCTAATTCAGGAGATTTGGTTATTATACACAATGGTATTATTGAAAATTATGCTCCGTTGAAAGAAGAGTTGATGAAGAGGGGGTATATCTTTCATTCAGATACTGACACGGAAGTTTTAGTTAATCTTATTGAAGAAATTCAAAAACAAGAAGGAACAAAGTTAGGTAAAGCGGTTCAAATTGCTTTGAATCAAGTAGTAGGTGCTTACGCAATTGCTGTTTTTGATAAAAAAAACCCTGACGAACTAGTGGCTGCTCGTTTAGGTAGTCCCTTAGCTATAGGAATTGGAGAAGGAGAGTATTTTGTTGCTTCTGACGCATCTCCTTTTATAGAGTATACCTCGAATGCGGTATATTTAGAAGATGGTGAAATGGCAATTATCCGTTTACATAAATCGATGAAGGTTAGAAACATAAAAGACGACTCTCTAGTTGATCCTTATATTCAAGAACTTCAAATGAACTTGGAGCAAATTGAAAAAGGAGGTTACGACCACTTTATGTTAAAAGAAATCTACGAGCAACCAAGTGTCATAAAAGATACCTATAGAGGTAGATTGCATGCTAATAAAGGAATTGTTCAAATGGCAGGTGTTGAGGACAATCTGGAAAAATTCCTTAATGCTGACCGAATTATTATTGTGGCTTGCGGTACTTCATGGCATGCTGGATTAGTAGCGGAGTATGTTTTTGAAGAGTTTACAAGAATTCCTGTAGAGGTTGAATACGCATCTGAATTCCGATATAGAAACCCTATTATAAATAGTAAAGATGTTGTTATTGCCATATCTCAGTCAGGAGAGACTGCTGATACCATGGCGGCTATTAAATTAGCTAAAGAAAACGGTGCTTTTGTTTTTGGAGTATGTAATGTCGTTGGGTCTTCTATATCAAGAGAAACTCACGCAGGTGCATACACACATGCAGGTCCGGAGATTGGGGTGGCTTCAACGAAAGCATTTACAACACAAATTACAGTCTTAACGATGATTGCATTGCGTTTAGCTAAGGCTAAAGGAACATTGTCGCAATCTGATTTCCACATGTACTTACAAGAATTAGATTTAATTCCTGAAAAGGTAAAAGAAGCTTTAGAAACTAATGATATAACTAAAGAAATTGCCGCTACTTTTAAAGATGCGCCAAATTGTTTGTATTTAGGTCGAGGCTATAACTTTCCAGTAGCCTTAGAAGGAGCGTTAAAGTTAAAAGAAATATCATATATTCATGCCGAAGGCTATCCAGCTGCAGAAATGAAACATGGTCCAATTGCTTTGATTGACGAAAGCATGCCTGTTGTTGTAATTGCCCCAAAAATGGGTCATTATGATAAAATCGTAAGTAATATTCAAGAAATTAAATCGCGAAGCGGTCGAATAATAGCTGTTGTTACAAAAGGAGATACTCAGGTTAGAGAATTAGCAGATTATGTGATTGAAATCCCAGAGACTTCTGATGCATTGTCGCCATTAATCACAACCATACCTTTACAGTTGTTGTCGTATCACATAGCAGTGTTGAGAGGTTGTAACGTAGACCAGCCAAGAAACTTAGCAAAATCAGTGACTGTGGAATAAGCAGTTTTTATCAATATTTTGAAAGCAAGACCTCGTGTCTTGCTTTTTTTTAAAATTTTTTAAAATTCTTTATTTTTATCATAAATGCATTTTTAAAACCAATTTTATATGTAAGCATAGTATTTTATTGAATTTTAACTTAATTTTTGGTTTTACCGCAAAAATGGTTTATGCTGAATAGTTTATTTTTTTAAATATTTAATTAATGATAATTAAAAAAAAAGCACTTTTTTTTATTAATAGTAAATTTAATTGTACTTTGGTGCCATAAATCAATAAAAACATAACCAAATGAGAGTGCACTTACTTTTTTTATCTTTCTTTTTTTGTTGCATTAGTTTTGCGCAAAACTCTGTTACGGGTTTAGTTACTGATAGTAACAAACTTCCGGTAATAGGGGCTAATATTACAGTCATCGGGGGTGCTGGTGGAGCAGTCACGGATATTGACGGAAAATTTACCTTAAGTACGGCTGTAAAGTTTCCGTTTAAGCTACAGGTAACTAGTATTGGTTTTTCGTCGAAAGAGGTAAACGTTACTTCTGCCAATCAAAAAATCACTGTGATTTTAAAAGAGGAAGACAATCTTCTTAACGAAATCGTAGTTTCTGCTTCGAGAACTCCGGAGCGTGTGATCGAATCTCCTGTAACCATTGAAAGAATGGGAACAGCCGATATTAAGAAAACAGCTTCAGCTAGTTTTTATGACGGTTTGGAGAACTTAAAAGAGGTACAAATGAATACCAGTAGTTTGTCTTTTAAATCGGTAAATACCCGTGGATTTGCTACAGTTGCGAATACGCGTTTCATGCAATTAGTTGATGGAATGGATAACTCCTCTCCGTTGTTAAACTTTGTATTAGGAAATTTAATTGGTGTGTCTGAAATTGACGTGCAAAGTGTGGAATTATTGCCAGGAGCTTCTTCTGCTTTATACGGTGCTAACGCTTTCAACGGTATTTTATTTATGACTAGTAAAAGTCCATTTACCAGCGAAGGGATTACTGCTTACGCTAAGTTTGGTCAAACAAGCCAAAAGGCAGCTGGAAACAATGATTATGTTGATTACGGAATTCGTATGGCTAAAGCATTTAGTCCAAAACTAGCGATGAAGGCTAACTTTACTTATATGAAAGGTACTGACTGGTATGCGGTAAATTATGACGACAAGACTAGAGCAGGATTGGATAGAAAAAATCCTAGCTATGATGGTATTAACGTTTATGGAGATGAGGCTGTGACGAATATTAGAAACGTAGCTGATCGTTTGTTAGGAGCAAATAAAATTTCTCCAGCTCAAGCTGATGTCTTTAGAGGTATTCTTCCTAATTCTAATGTAACTAGAACGGGTTATAACGAAATCGATTTAACTGATAATAAAGCCAGTAATACTAAAATGGATTTGTCTTTGCATTACAGGCCGTTTGGAAATGAAAATTTAGAAGTAATTGTACAATCTAAATTTGGTTTTGGTAACGCTGTTTACCAAGGAGCTAATAGATATTATTTAAATAATTTTTTCATGCAACAACATAAGTTGGAGTTCAAAGGGAAAAATTTCTTTCTAAGAGGGTATACAACTAGCGAAGATGGAGGACAATCTTATGATATGCTTTTTACTGGTTTAAATATTAATAATAAGTGGAAGGATAACCCTATTTGGTTTGGCGAATATGCAGGTGCATATGTAGCAGCAACATTAGCCGGAGCGCCTAACTCACAAGCTGCGCATGATGCTGCAAGGGCGGTTGCTGATAGAGGAAGGTTTTTACCTGGTACACCAGAGTTTAAATCTGCATTTGCTGCAGTTACTAGTGAGGCTAATGTATTGCAAGGTTCAAAATTGGTAGATAATTCAAAAATCTATCATTCTGATGCTAACTATAATTTCAAAGATTTAATCGAGTTTGCTGAAATCCAAGTAGGTGGATCGTATAGACAATATTCACTTAATTCATTTGGTCGTATCTACACAGATGCTAATGGACCGATTAGATATAATGAATATGGAGCCTACACGCAATTATCTAAAAAGTTAATGGATGACAGATTAAAGTTTACAGGGTCTATTCGTTATGATAAAGCCCAAAACTTTAACGGAAATTATTCTCCTAGAGTATCCTTAGTGTATTCAGGTGGTGAAAGTAGAAAACATAATTTTAGAGGTTCGTTCCAAACTGGCTTTAGAAATCCAACTACTCAGGATCAATACATTGGTTTCAACGTAGGTAATGCTATTTTGTTAGGATCAGCTCCTGATAACTTGACTCGATTTGTAGAAACTAGACCAGTAAATGGAGCTATAGGTCAAGCATTTAATAATGGAAATGCTACAGTTACTATTGATGGAACTAGAGCTTACAATAATTCTTACTTAGCTTCTTCAGTTATTGCTTTCGCTGCAGCTGGAAACCCGGCGTTGCTTAGAAAAACCACAGCTAATCTTGTGAAACCAGAAGAGGTTAAAGCATTTGAATTGGGTTATAGATCTTTTATCAATAAAACATCAATTGATATCAATGGGTATTACAATATTTACAATAATTTTATTGGAAATCTAAATGTTATTTCTCCTTTGTACGGTCAAGCTTTAGATGGTGGTGGTTTAACAAATCCCGAAGGGCCAAAAGCATTACACGCTTTGCAAAACGGTAATACAAGAACTTTTCAATTGTATACGAATACTCCTTTAGAAATTAAATCATTAGGTTTTGGTGTTGGATTGTCCAGAAAAGTATACAAAGATTTTGAAGTTAGTGTGAATTATAATTATGCTGAATTTAATTTCGATCAATCTAAAGATCCTAGTTTCGAAGCTGGATTTAATACACCAAAACACAGAGCAAAAGCTTCTTTTGGTAATGAAAAATTATTTAAAAACTTTGGTTTCAATGTTAGTGGTAGATATAACACTTCGTACTTATGGCAGTCTTCAATGGTTGATGGTGTAATCGATGCTGCTACGGTTATTGATGCTCAAATTAATTATGGTATACCATCTTTAAAATCAACGTTGAAAATAGGAGCTTCAAACATTGCAGGTAAGGAATACGGACAAGTATTAGGAGCTGGTTTGATAGGTCAGCAGTATTTTGCTTCTTGGACAATCAATCCTTAATTTATTAATTCTAAAATTATTAAAACAATGATAAAAAATTTAAAATGGCTGTTATTGGTTTCTTTGACCGTAGTAGCATGTAGTAGTGAGGACAGCGTACAAGTTGAAGCGAATTCTTCTGATGGTTTGCCTCTAACATCGGGTACTGCTAATTTCACAAAATTCGTTTCTTTAGGAAATTCGTTAACTGCTGGGTATTCTGATAATGCTTTATTTGTTGAAGGACAAAAAGTGTCTTACACTAATATTATGGCGCAACAATTTGCCAAAGTTGGTGGAGGAGAATTTAAAATTCCTTTTATGGCGGATAATGTAGGTGGTTTTAAAGTAGGAGGAACAGTTTTTGCAACCGCTAGGTTGGCCTCAACTGGCGGAGGTGCTCCAACAGCAGTGGCTGGTACTCCTTCAACTGAAATACTTACTTCAATTGCTGCTGCAGGGCCCTATAATAATTGTGGTGTTCCGGGAGCTAAAAGTTTTCATTTGTTATCTCCAACCTATGGTAGTCCACTAGGGATAGCAGGAGGAACTGCTAACCCATATTATGTGCGTTTTGCGCCGGCGAATGGGACTACCTCAGTAGTTGCATATGCTGCTGCTCAAGCACCTACTTTCTTCTCCTTATGGATTGGGAATAATGATGTTCTAGGGTATGCAACTACAGGTGGTGATGGATCAAATCCAATAACTCCTTCTGCAGGTCCGGCGGGCGTTGGCTTTGATGCTACTTATGATGCAATTGTTAATACAATGACTTCAGGGGCGAATGCACCTAAAGGTGTAGTTGCTAATATTCCTTATGTGAATACTGTTCCGTTTTTTACATTTATTGCAGCGAATCCAGTCCCTTTAGTGGCAGCACAAGCTGCGCAATTGAATCCATTATTTCAAGGATTGAATGCTATTTTAGCTTCACAAGGCCAGCCAGCTCGCTTTCAATTGTTAACTGCGAGTTCGTCAAATCCACTTTTAATAGCAGATAAAACCTTAACTTTTGATGCAACGGTTTTATTCGCTACAGCTCTTCAAGGTGCACCATTTAATTTTGATGCAGCCACGGCGGGATTTTTGGGTAGTTTGTATGGAAAGTCACGTCATGCAGTGGCGTCGGGAGCTGCTAGAGATTATGTTTTATTGTCTTCTGGAGGTTTAATTGGTACAACACAACCTGGTTTTCCTGCAACTAATAGCACAAGAGGAGTTACATATCCAATGCCAGATAGTGCAATTTTAACAGCAACTGAAGTTGCTATAGTAAAAACAGCTACAGATGCTTACAATGCAAAAATTAGAGCAGTAGCAACTGCCAAAGGATTAGCATTTGTTGACGCTAACGCTTTGTTATCGCAAATTGCTGCATCTGGTGTTTCTGCTAATGGTTTTACAGTTTCGTCATCATTTATTGTAGGTGGTGGGTTCTCAACAGACGGGGTACATCCTTCTCCTAGAGGCTACGCAGTTATTGCTAATAAATTTATTGAGGCGATTAACCTTAAATACGGCTCTAACTTAAAAGGAGTTGATCTTGGGAATTATAGAATATTGTTTCCTAAGTCCTTATAAATTATAAAATTTTATAAAAAACCATCCCAAACGGGATGGTTTTACAATTTATAGAGGTAATGTTTTTGTGCTTTATCTTATATCAAGATGCTATTTTAAGAATGTATTGTTTTTTGTCAAAAAAACTATTGATTTTATATTTTAAAAAATTATCTTTGCACTCTGAAAAAAGCATCCAAACTTGATTTTTTGATTGGATATATTTCATAAACCTAAATAGCTATTTAATAAACACATAAGTAATGTCAAAAGTAATAGGAAAAGTTGCGCAGATCATTGGTCCAGTAGTTGATGTTGTTTTCAACGGAAAAGATGTTGAACTTCCAAAAATTTATGATTCATTAGAAATCACAAAAAAAGATGGTACTTTATTAGTACTTGAAGTACAATCTCACATTGGTGAAAACACAGTTCGTACCATTTCGATGGACTCAACAGATGGTTTGAGTAGAGGTTATGAAGTAATAGGTACTGGAAACCCAATTCAAATGCCAGTTGGAGCAGATGTTTACGGACGTCTTTTCAACGTAATCGGTGATGCTATCGATGGTTTAGGAAACTTGCCAAAGACAGGTGAAAACGGAATGTCAATTCACCGTCAAGCACCTCGATTCGAAGATTTATCAACTTCATCAGAAGTTTTATTCACAGGTATTAAAGTAATCGATTTAATTGAGCCTTACTCAAAAGGGGGTAAAATTGGATTGTTTGGTGGAGCCGGTGTTGGTAAAACAGTATTGATCCAAGAGTTGATTAACAATATCGCAAAAGGTCACGGTGGACTTTCAGTATTCGCAGGAGTAGGAGAAAGAACACGTGAAGGGAATGACTTACTTCGTGAGATGTTAGAGTCAGGAATTATAAAATACGGTGAGGAATTCATGCACTCTATGGAAAATGGAGGATGGGATTTATCTAAAGTAGATATGCCAGGAATGAGAGAGTCTAAAGCTACTTTCGTTTTCGGACAAATGAATGAGCCACCTGGAGCTCGTGCTCGTGTAGCACTTTCAGGATTATCTATCGCTGAGTATTTCCGTGATGGAGCAGGAACTGACCAAGGTAAAGATGTATTATTCTTTGTTGATAATATCTTCCGTTTTACACAAGCAGGTTCTGAGGTTTCGGCACTTTTAGGTCGTATGCCATCTGCAGTAGGATACCAACCAACATTAGCAACCGAAATGGGAGCGATGCAAGAGCGTATCACATCTACAAATAAAGGATCTATTACATCTGTACAAGCTGTTTACGTGCCTGCGGATGATTTAACGGATCCAGCACCAGCAACAACGTTTGCTCACCTTGATGCAACAACAGTATTGTCTCGTAAGATTGCTGAGCTAGGTATTTATCCAGCGGTTGACCCGTTAGATTCTACTTCTCGTATCTTAACACCACAAATTCTTGGTGATGAGCACTACGACTGTGCACAAAGAGTTAAAGAGATTTTACAAAAATACAAGCAATTGCAAGATATTATCGCGATCCTTGGTATGGAAGAATTATCTGAAGAAGATAAATTGTCGGTATCTAGAGCGCGTCGTGTACAACGTTTCTTGTCTCAACCTTTCCACGTAGCGGAGCAGTTTACAGGATTAAAAGGTGTTTTAGTAGATATCAAAGATACTATCAAAGGATTCAACATGATTATTGACGGTGAATTAGATCACTTGCCAGAATCTGCTTTTAACCTTAAAGGTACTATCGAAGAAGCTATCGAAGCAGGAGAAAAAATGTTGGCAGAAGCTTAAAATTAGTTTAAAGTTTAAAAGTTTAAGGTTCACTCGTGACTTTAAACTTTTAACCTTCAAACTTTTAAACTAAAAAGAAATATGTTATTAGAAATAGTTTCACCAGAAGCAACATTATTTAAAGGAGAAGTAACCTCTGTATCTGTACCTGGAGTAGATGGAAATTTCCAAATGTTAAATAATCACGCGCCTATAGTTTCTTTATTACAGCAAGGAGTTGTGAGCATTGTGGCACCTAGCTTTACATTCAGTAAAGAAGTGGCTGGTATGTTTACTAAAGTTAATGAGCAAAATTACACATTAACTATTTCTTCTGGAACTATTGAAATGAAGGATAATAAAATAATTGTTTTAGCTGATTAAAGCAGTTTAGAATAGATAAAAAGCCAAACAGTAATGTTTGGCTTTTTTTATGTCCAATCCCAACGGATTATACTCCATGTTATGCCGTCAGCGGTGTAGCTTATGCTATCTTGGAAACCAACCGCTTTGTGAGCTTCAATAGAACGCTTGTTCTGTA
Source organism: Flavobacterium sp. (assembly GCF_029242675.1). Lineage (GTDB taxonomy): Bacteria > Bacteroidota > Bacteroidia > Flavobacteriales > Flavobacteriaceae > Flavobacterium. The sequence goes on along the minus strand of NZ_JAQWTM010000007.1, from coordinate 2,545 downwards.
ACGATACTTCTGTAAAAACACAATTGTACTCGGATTGGAGTTCTGCCTTAAAATAAGCGTACATACCTTTAAACAGACCTTGCTGTCTGTATTTTTTATGGATGCATATCTGTCCCATTATCACATACTTTTCATTTTTAAATACGAGTTTATCTATTCTTTCAAACATTGGTATAAGCATTTTAATTTCCTTTCTAAAAGTAGTCAACATTACTAATGCAAAACCAACTACATTTTCATTCTCTTTCACAAGAATATGTGCGCATGCCCTATTCATTTTTTCTAGTAAGGCAATAGAGTGTTGCACACTTACAAAACCTTCCTGATTTTTTTCTTCAAGCGGTAGTGAGTCAGTATGATTTTTAACTTGTAATGCTATAATTTGTTCCAACTCTTCCCTAGAAGTTGCTCTTTTGTATTTTATTGAATGCATTTATGACTCTTTTTATAGAAAATTAATTTAAGAAACAAAATGCGGAAGACGCTCTAATTTTCGGCGCCATCATTCGCCGCTCTGTCAAGTGCAAATTGGGCTACTTTTTTGCCAAGTTGCATACCTTTCTCGCAATCACTTCGATAGTGGATGGCCCCATACAACCGAGAGTTGGATGCTTCTGTGGCCATCGCTTCATAAACGTTCTTTTTAGAAGGTATAATGTGAGACAACACTTCACTTGCGGCAGCACTAAAAGTTGAATGGCCAGAGACGTAAGCAGGAAAATTAGGCACTCCTGTAGTTGTTTTTATAGATGGGTCTACTTGTGACGGTCGTGGGTTAAAATAGGTATATTTAGCATCCCAGCAACTTATAGCTGCATCCATCATTGCAATATTTAGTAAAGCCATGTTTCTTGCCCATCTTACTTCACTGTAGTTGAGCTCGACGAACGATTCAGTGGCTATCGCGTTCCAATGTCCCGGTGGAGTATAAGTCCCAACGCCGTCTGCCCAAATAGTTACAATTTGCATTTGTTCTCGCGAACGACTTCGGCTATAATTTTTGACTTCGGCTAGTTCAGTGGCAAAAGCAGAGGATTTTGTTAAAGGTGGCGGTGGAGGACGGTTAGCCAAGACATCCGCTGGAGTCATCAAAAAAGATTTTACTTTTCCGAAAAGGGGCAACATAGGAGGTCTAATAGGGAGCTCTATTGACTTCCAAGGCATTTCACCCCTTGCAGCAGTTTGAGTTTCTAAAGCTGCCCATATTGCTGGGGTGCCAATTGCCGCTCCTGCACCATCAGTAGAAGCTCGTGCAATGAATTTATAGGCTACTTTTTGTCCCAGGCTAATGCCTGCATCTATATCGGATCGAACATTGGCACCACTCAAAATGCGAAAAGTCTTTTCTTCATCTGCTTTCTGAGAAATGAAGGCGATTTCAGTAGGGAAGAGTAACTTTAACAATTCGACAGTCACGCCAGCAACAACAGCATCTTCAGAAGGATAAGACGGTAGTTTACTTTGAGGTACTAATAACTGTATCGAATTGTCAATGGTATATGGCGAGGTGCGATTGTATAATTTTTTATAATACCATGCAGCAATTAACGCGTCATATTGTGCCGCACTCACATAGGCAAAAGCACGCGCTGCATAAGGTGGATTGGAAAACGGGAATTGTGGGTAGGCAAAAGGATTGGTTCCTGAGGGCGTGGGATAGCTCCCGTCTTCATTTTGATAAGGTGGTCGATTGTGCTTAGCTACGAGTGTACGCATAATTTCATTCCAACGTAAGACCGCGCCTGCTTTCCAATAATTAATTATCTTTTTTTGCTCCTCGGTAATTGCAAGCTGAAAACTTTTTACTTCATTAATTTCGCGTTTGTATTCTTGGGAGTCGGTTGGCACAGGTGGATTTACAGGAAATTCGTCAGGTGTATTCAGTAAATAAGGCTTCCAAGACCCTGCTTCCAAGTCGATATTGGTAGGATTCAATGTTGGAAATTGCTCGCTACGATCTAGTAAATCATCGTTACAAGCATGGACGAGGAAAAGAGACAAAAGTAAAAGGGACTTTACAATTATATTTTGAATAGTAGTTTTCATATTAATCGTTTTCTTTTTTAAAGTTTACTGCATAAAATAGTCCAGCATAAAAAGTTGTTGTTTTTCCAACATTTCGTCCAGCGACAGTCGAATTGCAACCGCTTACAATGGCTAGCTGAGGGATGTTTTTAAAAGTATACTTTGAATGCGCACCTATTTTAAAGGCATTCATTTTGTTGCTTGGAAATGGCATATTGTTTACGGTGATGTCAAAACCTCCTGATTGAGTAACTGAATTGTCAATAGTAAGTTCAGCAATTAAACGATTAGAGCGGTACCCTGCTCTTACATTCAAATTAATTAGGTCAGGCATATTAACTTTGTTTGTGTAATGCATACTAGTTGTATAATAGGTGTTTCTATCAATGGTACTATTGGCTCTTTTGCTATAAGAACTAGAAATTGTCGAAAAAAAGTGATTGATTTTAAGATCTCCCATTAATCGTATTGTACCGGTTTGGCTTTGTAGCCCTAGGCTCAAGGGTAAATAATCAGCGGT
>NZ_JAQWTM010000005.1 GCF_029242675.1 Flavobacterium sp. | reverse complement strand
ATACTTTCGACAAAATATTTTAAAAACAACAGAAAATTAAAAGCCAGCGCATAACCGCCATTTTGAGCTAGCTGGAATTGAGTGGAATTATCGTGTCGCATCACGTTTTCGTTAAGCCGAAAATTGAAAGGTTACGAACTTCCAGCCATCTCAAAGTGGCATAACGTTATGCATAATGCTATCAAAAACCCTATGAACTTAAAGATTTTATATATTTTGCTCTTCTTTTTGACAACAATTTGTCAAAAAAACTATGCGCAGACACGTGATATGATTCCAAAAGATTTTGTCGAAAGTATGCAACCAAAAGTTGAATCTGAAGAATGGTATCCGTTAAATCATTCTAAAAATGAGTTTAGTGTTAAGTTAGTTAAAGACAGGCTAGAAATTGAAAACTTTAAAGCAGTAGATAAATGCGAACTAAAAATTCAAGGAGGAACACTTATTGGAATAAACAAGGGGGAATTTGGAGGTCAATTACTTTTCCAACCAAATGATAGCACAAAACAAGCAATCAAAATAATTAAAGTAAACATTAGTTTCATATTCAATTTTAAAAATAAAATATATTTTATAACAAGTTATGCTCACCAAGTTTTTAGCTCTGGTGGTCTATTTGAACTCGAAAGACTAAACAATAATTTTACTTTTAAATTACTTGTTGATTTTGAAGATGCCCCTTTTGCTTTTACTATTTATAAAGATACTTTTCTTGTGGCAACACTCGAAAATTTTTACATAGTGAAAGATTTTAAAAAAGAACTCATCTTTAAAAATACATTTTGGAATAGTTTGTACCCTAACTCTATTGCAGTTCTTAATGATGAAAATATTTTTTTAGGAATGAGAAGTGGTATTGTAAAGATTGACTTAACAAAAAAAGTATTAAAATTCTATAAAAACGATAAGTAATAAAGCACTATGCATAACAGCTGTTTTGATATAGCTGGAATTTAGTGGAATTACCGTTTCGCATCAAGTTTTCGATAAGCCGAAAACTGAAAGGTTACGAACTTCCAGCCATCTCAAAGCAGCGAAACGTTATGGTAAATAGCTCTTTGGACGTGCTCAACTAATGTGATTTTAATCTTTTTAAGTAATGACTATAAAAGTTTACAGTAAGCTGCCGGAAATAAAAACCTAGAGCAATAAATTTAATCGTTGTCGATATCGAAAACTGAGCTACTCTAAAGACATTTGAAAGAGGATTTTTTTTTGTGTTTTTTCGAGATTTAGGTGAAGTTTGATTCCAAATTATTAAAACCATCGAAAGCGTAAAATTGAAATGACGGAGAAATAAACTGGAATCGATAATAGAATCGTCCAATCTTATGTGCTTTCCATACGTGTCGCTACATACCATAACAGACGTTTGTGGTTATTGCGGAATTTAGTGGAATTATCGTTTTTTATTAGTATTTTCGTTACACCGAAAATACTCGTCTTTGATGTCCGCAACATCCACAAGCGCGGGGACGTTGGCTGTAATATTGACCAAAAAAACCGAATAAATGACATTAAATCTTTTAAACTCTCAAGTAAATCTCATTATTGATGATATCAAAAATTTGGGTATTTATAAAAAGGAAAACGATTTTATCGATTACAAAAGTGAGTTGAATCATTATGGACAAACTGATTCAATTGAAATTTTCTTAAGAAATTTTGCAAAAGATATTTTATCGTTTACAAATAATAAAGGCGGAATAATATTAATTGGCTTTACTGAAGATAAATTTAAAG
>NZ_JAQWTM010000407.1 GCF_029242675.1 Flavobacterium sp. | reverse complement strand
GAAAAAGCAGTACAAGGAGTTGATTATGTGCTACACCAAGCGGCATTAGGCTCTGTGCCTAGATCGATTAAAGATCCAGTTACTACAAATGAGGTTAATGTGTCGGGTTTTCTAAATATGCTGGTTGCAGCAAGTGATGCTAAAGTTAAGCGTTTTGTTTATGCAGCGAGTTCATCTACTTATGGAGATTCAGTAGGTTTGCCTAAAGTGGAAGAGGTAATTGGTAAACCGCTATCGCCTTATGCTATTACAAAATATGTAAATGAATTGTACGCTGATATTTTTAGTAGAACATACGGCTTAGAAACTGTTGGTTTGCGTTATTTTAACGTTTTTGGGCGAAAGCAAGATCCGCAAGGGGCTTATGCTGCGGTTATTCCTAAGTTTGTTATGCAATTAATGAATCATGAAAGTCCTCAAATTAATGGTGACGGAAATTACTCCCGTGACTTTACTTATATTGATAATGTCATTCAAATGAATGAATTAGCCATGCTTACCCAAGATAAGGCAGCAATCAATACGGTGTATAATACGGCTTTTGGTGATCGAAACACGCTGAATGATTTAGTTGGTTACTTAAAGCAGGAATTAGGAGTTTTTGACGCAAGAATAAATGATGTTCCAATTTTGTACGGTCCTAATAGAGCAGGAGATATTCCGCATTCGTTAGCAAGTATCGATAAAGCAAAAACAGTACTAGGCTACAACCCGCAGTTTTCATTAGAGAAAGGCTTGAAGGAAGCTATTGAGTGGTACTGGAATAATCTTAAATAGAAAAGTTCGAAAGGACTATTAAATAATTGAAAATACACATAAATGAAAATTACTAAGATTTGCTGTATCGGTGCTGGATATGTCGGAGGTCCCACTATGGCAATCATCGCTCAAAAATGTCCACATATAGATGTAACTGTTGTTGATTTAAATGAAGAGCGCATAGCGGCTTGGAATGATAAAGATGTCAATAATATTCCAATATATGAACCAGGTTTGGCAGCTGTTGTTGCCGAAGCTCGAAGCAGAAACTTATTTTTTTCTACGGATGTTGAAAAAGCAATTGACGAAGCGCAAGTTATTTTCATATCAGTTAATACACCAACTAAAACCTATGGAAAAGGAAAAGGGATGGCCGCTGACCTAAAGTTTATTGAGTTGTGCGCTAGGCAAATTGCCAAAGTAGCCAAAACTGATAAAATTGTTGTAGAAAAGTCAACTTTACCTGTGCGTACAGCCGAGGCAATAAAAAGTATTCTAGACAATACAGGAAACGGAGTACAGTTTCAGATAGTATCAAATCCGGAATTCCTTGCTGAAGGTACTGCTGTTGATGATTTATTGAATCCCGATCGTATATTAATTGGTGGCGATAGTTCTGTCGAAGGACAAGAGGCAATGCAGTCCCTAGTGGAGGTTTATGCTAATTGGGTTTCTATTGATAAAATACTAACTACTAATGTATGGTCGTCAGAGCTTTCTAAGCTTACCGCAAATGCTTTCTTAGCGCAGCGAATTTCGTCAATAAATGCAATGTCAGAGTTGTGTGAAAAAACAGGTGCTGATGTCAATGAAGTGGCAAGAGCAATAGGAATGGATAGCCGAATAGGTTCTAAATTTCTAAAGGCATCTGTTGGTTTTGGAGGATCTTGTTTTCAAAAGGATATTTTAAATTTAGTGTACATTGCTAAATCGTATGGTTTAAATGAAGTAGCGGATTATTGGGAACAAGTGATTATTATGAATGATCATCAAAAGAGACGCTTTTCAAACAATATTGTCCAAACGTTATATAATACAGTTTCAGGAAAAAAAATTACTTTTCTAGGTTGGGCCTTTAAAAAGGATACCAATGACACTAGAGAGTCTGCGGCAATTTATGTTGCAGATGATTTAATAAATGAAAATGCGAATATAGCAGTTTACGACCCTAAAGTTTCAAGGAAAAAAGTATTGGCTGATTTGAACGAGTTACAAACTAGAGAGGCTATCGCTAATGAAAAAAGTGTTCAGTCTTTTGCTGCGCCATATGAGGCCTGCAAAGAGGCTCATGCTATAGCGGTTTTGACAGAATGGGATGAGTTTACGGATTATGATTGGCAAGGAATTTATGATTCTATGCAAAAACCAGCCTTTATTTTTGATGGCAGAAATGTGTTAAACGGACCGGCTTTAAAAGCAATTGGTTTTAATTACCAAGCCATTGGTTCATAGGTTAAAATACAATTGTAGCTTTACAAATAA
>NZ_JAQWTM010000403.1 GCF_029242675.1 Flavobacterium sp. | reverse complement strand
AAAAAATAGGGAATTGGGAAAGCCCAAAGTCACAAGGACAATATATTGGTGCCGTTACGGAGATAAAAGCGAATGGATACGTGATCGAAAATCATGAGCTTTTGAACAACGGTGATGGATTGTATTTTATAAACGAGGAAGGTGTTGCTGATGGAGTACAAATAAATATTATTGTTAATGATATTGTCGTTCCTAATTCGTTTAAAAATATTGCTGTTGGAACGGTGATTTATCGTAATTCTGATGCCGAGTTTAATCGCATTGTTGAAAAAGAAAATGCAGCAGTTCGTAAAATTGGAGTTAGTCTTCGTTTTTCGGAAACACCAACCGGATTTGAGCTTACCGTAGTTGATGAAGACGGACATAAGAGCGTTGCTTCGTTAGTCACTGAAAAAGAAGTTGCAAAAAGTGAAGAATCAGTTATTCCTAATATCAGTAAAAATTTAGCTAAAGTAGGAAACACGCCTTTTATCGTGGATGATATTCAAGTTGAATTCGAAAGCAACTGGTTTTTACCAATCTCGAAAGTAAATGAGGTTCGAAGAACGGCACTAGAGCAATTGATAGATATTCGGATAAAAGAGTACCATAGAGAGGAGTTTCAAATCACCAAATCAGATATTCCGTATCCAACTGAAAAATTAGATTTCACCTTTAACGTTTCTAATAAATTAGCCCGTGCTTTTTATAAAAGACATGGTGTTACCGAGATTGAAAAAGCATTCGAATTGCAATGGGATCCTGGAAAAGCTCGTGTCATGACTACCAAGTACTGCGTGAAGTACGAATTAGGAAAATGTGCTCGTTTTCAAAGAGCAACAATGGGAGAAAAGGTTGTAGAGCCGTTGACTTTAAAGCATGGCGATAACGAGTATAAGTTAAAATTCAATTGCAAGCCTTGTGAAATGGAAATTTGGGAAAAAGATGCCGAATTTGAAATTGTAGATCAGGATGAACAATTGGATTATGTGAAGAAACGGTAGTTGATATCGTTTTTGAACTATAAAACGATTTGAAAACAAGTATATTATTGGCAAACCACAGCAGCAATGTTGTGGTTTTTTTGTTTTTATGAGCTAGGAGCAATCTCTTTTTGTTGCTTCTGTTGTTTGGATTCTTCCTTCGTCAGAATGACAAATATCAAGGTAGCGTTTTGGTTGCGCTTTTATGCGTTTAGTTTGTTCTTCTGAGGGAGCGAAACCCGAGCATTAGCGAATTGGCGCATCAACCTCTTTTTGTTGCTTCTGTTGTTTGGATTCTTCCTTCGTCAGAATGACAAATGTCAAGGTAGTGTTTTGGTTGCGCTTTTATGCGTTTAGTTTGTTCTTCTGAGGGAGCGAAATCCGAGCATTAGTGATTTGGCGCAGCAATCTCTTTTTGTTGATTCTGTTGTTTGGGTTCCTCTTAGGTCAGAATGATAATTTTTAGTTTTGATGGTTAGACTATACCAGATAGAATTTTAAAATTTATTATTTATTTTAACTCTTTTTTTCAAGTAAACGGCATTGTATAAACTCCAAGGAATTACAACAATAAGAAGTTTAAAACTTGTTAAATGTATTTTTCCACTTATGAAATAACCAATGGTACTAAATAGTATTGGGAGCACGATGGATACAATCAAAATTGCAGCATATATATTCAGGAACGATTTTAATTCTTTTTCAGTCTTGTTTGAATATAGTTTTTCTAACATGTTTTTATTTTGTGGTTTGATTTGCTATGGTGCAGGATGAGTTAAACTAGTTTGTACCATTTTTCGTTACTCACTGATTACTTATTCAGTCTTTTATTTTTAGTTATTTCTAGAGATTTTATTGATCCTACAGGAGATATTGTTATATTTTTATTTCCTTTTTCTACATAAAAATAATTAGAGCTGTTTGAGCCAATTAAATATATTTCTTTTGTTTGGTCATCGCCAAAGGTCATTTTATAATTATACGTTAATTCATTGTTGGAAATTTTTTTTGCCACTTTACTACCTTCTCCCCAGCCTATTCCTACAAAAAAGCATAACAAATTAACTGCGATCATTCCAATAAAAACCTTGCTGTAATATGTTTTTACTTCTTCTTCGGTTATATCAGCTAAAGGTTTTTTAGAATTCACTTTTGCTTTGATCCGATCCTTATGAAGGTTTTTGGAAATATATAAACCTATTAATAAAAATAAAGAAATAAGTATTATGACCGCTATAAGAAGAAGTGGTGTTGAAGTCAGATCAGCAATTGGACTGATTAAAATATCCATGATGTTTGAATATTTCAAAATATTTATTCCCACTTGGTAATAGTAAATGCTCTCTTTCATTATTCCAAGAACTACTAAGTATGTATACCCAAATGGAATAATTTTTTGTATGATGTCGCTAAGTTTCATTTTTATTTACTGATAGGTATATTGTTAGTAATGTAAATCAAATATACTTATTTTTCCTATATGTAGTATCCTTAGCCCAGATAGCAGTGAAAATCCTTTTTAGGAGCGTTTTTTAGCGACTAAAAAGATTGTAACGAATAGCTGGAAATAGCTCCAAAAAAACCGCAAACTCACAGGGATAATCTGCGAATTTGCGGTAAATAAATTTTGTGTTCTTTACTTTTAAATAAAAGTTTTAACAGTGCTCGTTGTAAGCGTCTTGTAGGTTCTCAGCGATCATTTCAGCTGGACGACCTTCAATGTGGTGACGCTCTAACATGTGTACTAATTCTCCGTTTTTGAACAACGCCATAGATGGTGATGATGGAGGAAAAGGGAACATTTGTTGTCTTGCTGCATCAACCGCTTCTTTATCAACTCCTGCAAAAACAGTAATTAAATGATCTGGTTTTTTAGCACCATCTAAACTCATTTTAGCTCCTGGACGTGCGTTTCTTGCTGCACAACCACAAACCGAGTTTACTACTACTAATGTTGTTCCTTCTGCTTTTATTGCGTTTTCTACTTCTTGAGCAGTATGTAAATCTTGAAACCCTGCAGTTGTTAATTCAGCTTGCATTGGGAGTACCATGTCTTGTGGATACATATCGTTATATTTTAAATATTAATTTTGAAATGACAAAGTTACAAAGAATCTACTCAATTACTTATTTTGGATTATAAAGTTTTGTTATAGTTCGATAACTGCTGTACTGTTTAAAAGTACCGTTTAGAATGAAACAATGCCTTTATAAAAAGCCATTTTGGACAGCGTATAATAACGTTTAGGTCTTCTAAAAATGATGTTTCTTCATCTAAAAACTTAAAAATTACCGCCGGACTTCCTTTTTTAAACATTGCCGAGAAGATACTAGAACCCAATTCGTTTTTTCGATCAAGTATGTCCAAAAGTAGCAAGTCATAAAACCAAAACTTTGTTTTGCGATGAAACTGTTGTACATTTTTACCTTGTTCTAGGAATGCCACCAATTGCGTCGAGTATTTGTCGGAGTTTTTAAAAGTATAGCCTGTGCTTGCTTTGGTCCAGCCTCCAGCGGTTCCAATATTCAATACTTTTTGCGTGTTTTTTTTCCAAAAAGGGTAGCAGGTCATGGGAATACTTCCTTGCTCTTTTTCGATAATTTCATAGTTAGTAACTCCTAATTTGTCGAGGTATTCTTTTATAGCATTCTCGTACTCGGCTTTCGCCAAAAGGTCATGCGAAAACAAGGTATATTCAAGTAATGCTTCGGTTGGTGAAGTAGGTAGTACATACATAAAGCGTGTGTTCCCTTTTTGGGCAACCGAGAAATCCATGAATGTCGCTTGAGTTGGATTTAAAACGGCTTCCTCTGTTTTTACAAACCACCCAATAAAGTGCTGTTGTAAAACGGGAAACTTAGTTTGTGTTTCGGCTGCAGCCTTGTTGTAAATACTATTAAAAACGGTTGAACAAGTGAACTCTGCTTTGTCCGTAGCAACGTATACATGGTTTTTTAGCTCATTAATGTCGGTTACTTTTTCGTTTAAAAAAGTAATGTTGTTTTCTTTTGATAAGGTATCAAACACATGTTTGTAAAAATCCAATCCTAAAACGCGGTTGTATTGGTAGGGTTGTAGCGTCAAATCACGACGGTAGTTTTCATTAGCAAACAAAGCCGAAGCCCATTTTTTAGAGATGATTGGTTCCCAAATGGATTTTTCTTTCGACCAAAAACACCAGGTACGATCATTCGTTTTTTTACTGTTTTCATCCAATAGCAAAATAGTTTTGTTTTTGAATTTTCCTGATAGCACCATTTTGTAGGTTGTCATCAAAGCGGCTAAACCGGAGCCAGTAAAAATGTAATCGTAGTGTTTCATATAGGGTTTTCGAAATTTATCCCAAAAATAGGGATATTATTTTTTAAGCTGTAGCCAAAATTATAATAAGCTATTTTTTATAGTATTTATTTGGGGTAATGAGTTTGTAAAACGTATGGCATTGGTTTATTAGTTAGCCACAGATTTTAGGATTTATTAAGGATTTTTCTTCTGGTTACATTAAGTATAAAATACTCTGTGGTAATCTTTTTAATTTGTGGCAAAAGGTTTTTGATTTTGCCACAGATTGTACGATTTGTAAAGGATTTTTCTTGTGGTTATATCAATTATAAATTAATCTGTGCTAATCTTTTAATCTGTGGCAAAAGGTTTTTGATTTAGCCACAGATTTTAGGATTTATAAAGGATTTTTCTTCTGGTTACATTAAGTATAAAATACTCTGTGGTAATCTTTTTAATTTGCGGTAAATGGTTTTTTAGTTAGCCACAGATTTTAGGATTTGTAAAGGATTTTTCTTCTAGTTATATTGATTAAAAAATAATCTGTGGTAATCTTTTTAATCTGTGGCGAAAGGTTTTTGATTTAGCCATAGATTTTAGCATTTATAAAGGATTAAGTTAAAATGCAATTGTGTTTGAATTAATAGGTGCTAATTTTTTAGTGCTATCTAGCTCTTTTGAAAATCTGTGAAATCTGTGAAAATCTGCGTGAAAAGACAATGCCCGCAGATTTTATAAAGGATTAATTTAAAATACAATTGTATTTGAATTAATCGGTGCTAATTTTTTTTATGCTATCTAGCTTTTTTGAAAATCTGTGAAATCTGTGAAAATCTGCGTGAAAAAACAATGCGCGCAGATTTGGTAGATAGTACTTCAGATTTTAATCTAAATAAAAGTCAGCATCGCATTATCTAAAGACCGTTTGCTTTGTACAGAATGGAAAGCATTTCCTTAGCTCGAATAACCGAATGCTGCTGAAATAGTATCGATTGATCTGTTCCTAAAATGGTTAAAGTTGGGTAAACAACTTGATTATCTATGGTAGCCAAGGCCGTGGCCAACTCATGAATTCCGGTATTTGTTCCGTTGGGCTTAAAGTAAAAGCTGTGGCCTTGATAGGTAATTGGCTCCTTAGTCTCGGCGTCAAAGGACACGAAGTAAAAATTAGTATTCAAGGCCGTAACGACCTCTTTGTTTTTAAAGGTACTGTTTTCCATAAGCTTGCAATAGGTACACCATGAGGTATGGACGAAAACTACAATAGGTTTTGGGTTCTGTTTTGATAATTGCTCTGCTTCCGCAAAAGTATACCTCTTTAATTGTGCAAAGCCAGAAGTGATAACGGTCAACAGAAACAAAAATGTAAGCGCAGTTTTTTTAGTTAATAGGTAATGCATATCAGTGCTGTTTTTTTTGAAATGTATAATTTTAAATAGGATAGTCTCTGTAGTTATGCTTAAAACCAGTAAACTTATATGACTTATATGTTTTAAAAATCATTGAACTAGATAAGTAGACAATTATTTCAAAGTATAACGCAATCCAAAAAAACCACGTATGCCTTGATTGGGTCCATACACATAAGAGGGATCAAAGCTGAGGGCATAAGGGTTATCTGGCGTAGCTTGGACATTTCCATTTCCATCAAATTGTACATTGCGGTCAAATGGATCGTTTGCTCTAGCGATAATAAAGGGATTCCCTGTGTTAGGTGTCCAGTTCAATAGGTTTTTTACACCGCCGTAAATTTCAATATTTTTGAGTTTGTTAAAGGTAAACTGAATATTTTGAATACTCCATGTGGGCGAATATTCCCGTCTTGGATCTAAGTCTCCCAATAATGGCAAACGCATTGGTCCGTAAACATTTCCAGTATAATCAACATCAAGAAATAATGTATTGATGCGGTACGAAATTGCCCAAGTAGCCGAGAATTTTTCGGTTAGTATTTGGTTAGTAGTGATGCCGTTTTCTGTTTTGGAAACATCCATAAAAGTAGCACCCAGAATCATTTTTAATCCATTGTTAAAAACAAAGTCAATATTGGTGCTAATTCCTTTAGTGACAGCTTTACCATCTAAATTCCGATAGATAATTTGGTTTGGATTGGTATCATAATCGGGGATGATCGAATTACTAAAACGAGTGTACCAGGCTGAAGTTTCTAGACCAATGAAGTTTCCGTTATTAGTGTAAATCTTTTTTAGATAATTAATATTGGCGTTAATAGAACGTTCTGGTTTTAAGGCTTCAAGAACAATAACGTCTCTCGACCCTGTTAGTGCGGCGTGTTCTTCGGTAAAAAGATTCACGATTCTAAAACCTGTTCCGGTATTGAAGCGAAAAATATTGTTATCATTGATTTTCCATTTATAAGCAAACCTAGGAGTAAATATACTTCCATGATTGTCGTTGTAATCGTAACGCGCACCTAGCAATATATTATGGTTGTCGTTAAAAGCAATTTCGTCTTGAACAAACAAACTCGGAATCCAGTTTACATCTTCGGTTATTGTTGCAGTGGTATTATCATTGTAGTATTGATAGCGCAAAGCAGTTCCAAAAAGCAAATCGTGATTACTTATTTTTTTATCCCAAGTCAATTGTCCAAAACCGATGTGCTGTTGGGCTAGATACGGAATGTCTCCGTAAACCGAGTTTTGGTCGTGATCCGTATAAGAGAACGAAAACAACATTTTTTCTACCGTAGGTAACTCGTAGGCGCCCAATAGCTCCCAACGTTTGGTATAAATACTTTCTCCATATACTTGGTCG
>NZ_JAQWTM010000397.1 GCF_029242675.1 Flavobacterium sp. | reverse complement strand
CCACCTGGACAACACGGGATGGCTAAAAAAAGAGGTAAAAAATCTGAATATGCAATCCAGTTAATGGAAAAGCAAAAAGCTAAATATTCTTATGGAATTTTAGAAAAACAATTTAGAGGTTTATTTAAAAAAGCATCAGCTACTAAAGGTGTTACTGGTGAAGTTCTTTTACAATTATGTGAGGCAAGATTGGATAATGTGGTTTTTAGAATGGGTGTAGCTCCTTCTAGAAGAGGTGCGAGACAATTAGTTTCTCACAGACACATTACTGTAAATGGTGAAGTTGTAAATATTCCTTCTTACCACCTTAAGCCAGGTGATAAAGTTGCAGTTCGTGAAAAATCTAAATCTTTAGAAGCTATCGAACGTTCTTTATCTAATGCTAGTCAAGTTTATGAATGGATTACTTGGAATAATGACGTTAAAGAAGGTACTTTTGTAACTGTACCGGCTAGACTTCAGATTCCAGAAAATATTAAAGAGCAATTAATCGTAGAGTTGTACAACAAATAATAATTGACTTAGTCGAAATTTATGGCAATATTTAATTTTCAGAAGCCCGATAAAGTTATCATGATCGATTCAACCGATTTTGAAGGTAAATTTGAATTTAGACCTTTAGAACCTGGTTACGGATTGACCGTAGGTAATGCACTTAGAAGAGTCTTGCTTTCTGCATTAGAAGGTTATGCAATTACATCTGTTCGTATCGAAGGTGTAGATCATGAGTTTTCTACTATAGCAGGAGTTGTTGAAGATGTTACCGAAATTATTCTTAATCTAAAACAAGTACGTTTCAAACGTCAAATTGAAGATATTGATAACGAAGCAGTTACTATTTCTGTTTCAGGTAAAGATCAGTTAACAGCTGGTGATTTTCAAAAATTTATTTCAGGTTTCCAAGTTTTGAATCCAGAACTAGTTATCTGTAATTTAGATTCTAAAATCAAACTGAATTTCGATTTAACTATCGAAAAAGGTAGAGGATACGTTCCTGCTGAGGAGAACAAAAAGCAAAATGCTGCAATTGGAACCATTTTTACGGATTCTATCTTTACTCCGGTAAAGAACGTAAAATATGCAATCGAAAACTTCCGTGTAGAGCAAAAAACAGATTATGAGAAATTAGTTTTTAAAATTAAAACTGATGGTTCTATCAATCCAAAAGATGCACTTACTGAAGCTGCTAAGGTTTTAATTCACCACTTCATGTTGTTTTCTGACGAAAGAATCACTCTAGAGGCTGATGAGATCGCACAAACAGAATCGTATGATGAAGAATCATTACATATGAGACACTTGCTTAAAACTAAGCTTGTTGATATGGATCTGTCTGTAAGAGCATTAAATTGTTTGAAAGCGGCTGAAGTCGATACACTTGGTGATTTAGTATCGTTCAACAAAAATGACCTAATGAAATTCCGTAATTTTGGTAAAAAATCTTTAACTGAACTTGATGAACTTGTTGCAGTTAAGAACCTTAATTTTGGTATGGATTTAGCAAAATACAAACTAGATAAAGAATAAATTACTCATATTTTGCTCTCCATAGAGGATAGTAGCAAGATGAGGGTTTAAAAAAACACGTCATGAGACACGGAAAAAAATTTAATCACTTAAGCAGACAGACAGCACATAGAAAATCTATGTTAGCTAATATGGCTTGTTCTCTTATCGAGCACAAACGTATTAACACTACTGTTGCTAAAGCAAAAGCGCTTAAACAATTTGTTGAGCCTTTAATTACAAAATCAAAAAGCGATACGACTCACAATCGTCGTTTATGTTTTGCTAGCTTACGTAGCAAGTATGCTGTAACTGATTTATTCAGAGATGTAGCTGCTAAAGTAGGTGATCGTCCAGGTGGATACACTCGTATCATTAAAGTTGGAAATCGTTTAGGAGATAATGCTGATATGGCAATGATCGAATTAGTAGATTTCAATGAACTTTACAACGGAGGTAAAAAAGAAGTTAAAAAAGCAAAAAGCCGTCGTGGTGGGAAAGCTAAGAAAGCAGATGAGGCTACTGAAGCTCCAGCTGTTGAAACTGAAACTACAACTGACGCTGCTGAGTAATTATGAAAATAATCATTCAATAATACTAAAGGATAAACTATTTATAGTTTATCCTTTTTTTTTGTTTTTTTCTTTTTTGTAAAACAACAGCAAGTAAGTGCTAAGCACACCAAACTTTTAAAATTGAATACTGTTTTAAAATTTGGTTTCACTCTTATTATAATTTAAATTTGTATCATATTTAACTACACATGAAATACACAACAAGAAATAGCGCAGTTTTACTACTTAGTGATGGTACCATTTTTCACGGGAAATCAATTGGTATCAGTGGAACTACATTTGGAGAGGTTTGTTTTAACACGGGAATGACGGGATATCAGGAAATCTTTACTGATCCTTCTTATTTTGGTCAAATCATGGTTGCCACTAATCCTCATATTGGGAATTATGGTGTTAATGACAAAGATGTAGAATCAGATAGCGTGAAAATAGCTGGTTTGGTTTGTAAAAACTTTAGTTTTAATTACTCAAGGTCTGATGCTTCGGGAAGTTTAGAGGATTACTTTACAAAGCAAAACTTAATTTGCATATCAGATGTGGATACAAGAGCATTAGTAAGTTATATTAGAGATAATGGAGCGATGAATGCTGTTATATGTACAGATGGCACTGCTATTGAAGATCTTAAAAAGGCTTTAGCGGCTGTTCCAGACATGAAAGGTTTGGAATTAGCATCAAAAGTATCTACAAAAGAAGCTTATTTTTTTGGTGATGAAAATGCTACTTACAAAGTCGCTGCATTAGACTTAGGTATAAAAACTAATATTCTAAGAAATTTAGCTAAAAGAGATTGTTACATTAAGGTTTTTCCTTTTGATACTAGTTTTAACGAGATGACAGCTTTCAATCCTGATGGATATTTTCTGTCTAACGGTCCTGGTGATCCGGAACCGTTATCCGGTGCAATTCAGGTTGCTAAGGAAATTTTAGCTAGTAATAAACCGTTATTCGGTATTTGTCTCGGACATCAGATCATCGGATTGGCAAACGGAATCTCCACTTACAAGATGTTTAACGGTCATAGGGGAATTAATCATCCTGTAAAAAACCTAGTAACGGGTAAAGGGGAAATTACTTCACAAAATCATGGTTTCGCTGTTAATAAAGAAGAATTAGAAGCCAATAGTGCTATGGAAATTACTCATGTGCATTTAAATGATGGCACTGTTGCGGGTATGAGAGTTAAGGATAAGAATTGTTTTTCTGTGCAGTATCATCCAGAAGCTAGTCCAGGACCTCATGATTCTTCGTATCTATTTGATCAGTATATAGAAAGTATTCGATCATAAATTTTGCATTTTGATTGTAAAAGGCAGACTAATAGTCCGCCTTTTTTTGTTTAACAGGTTTTTTCAATTGGTAAAGGTTCCATGTTTTTTTTTGATAGATAGTAGTGGTGTAGAGTTTAATTTTTAAATCAATGTAAATAAAAATAGCTGGTACTGTGATAAGTGTGTTTTTCGGTTGTGTGTTAATATAAAGTTCTTAATGCAATTTTTAACAGATAGTTATATCTTTTTCGTTAATAACATTCATGATTTTCATTATGGGAAACCAAAAGATAGAATATATTTGTATAATCAAATTTAAAATTAAAGTAATATGAGTATTATAATTAAAATTCACGCAAGACAAATTTTTGATTCTAGAGGTAATCCAACTATCGAGGTTGATGTTATCACTGATAATGGTGTTTTAGGTAGAGCAGCAGTGCCGTCAGGAGCATCGACTGGAGAGCATGAAGCTGTTGAGTTACGAGATGGAGGAAAAGCTTTTTTAGGAAAAGGAGTTTTAAATGCTGTGAAAAATGTTAATACTATTATTGCGGATGAGTTAGTAGGTACATCTGTTTTTGAGCAAAACTTGATTGACCAAACTATGATTAACTTAGATGGTACAGCTAATAAATCTAATTTAGGTGCTAATGCCATTTTGGGGGTTTCTCTTGCTGTTGCAAAAGCGGCTGCCAATGAGTTAGGACTTCCTTTGTATCGTTACGTTGGAGGTGTTTCAGCGAATACTTTACCAGTCCCAATGATGAATATAATTAACGGAGGATCACATTCTGATGCTCCCATCGCTTTTCAGGAATTCATGATTTTCCCTGTAAAAGCCACTTCTTTTTCGCAGGCTATGCAAATGGGAACTGAAATATTTCATAGTTTAAAAAAGGTTTTACATGACCGTGGATTGAGCACAGCAGTAGGTGATGAAGGGGGTTTTGCACCCAATTTAGCTGGAGGAACTGAGGATGCCTTAGATACTATTAAAAAAGCAGTTGAAAATGCGGGTTATTCTTTTGGAGATGAAATCATGATTGCTTTGGATTGTGCTGCCGCAGAATTTTATGTAGATGGTAAATACGATTACTCTAAATTTGAAGGCGAAACAGGAATAGTAAGAACTTCTGCAGAGCAAGTAGAATATTTAGCAGAATTAGCAGCAAAATATCCAATTATTTCTATCGAAGATGGAATGGACGAAAATGACTGGGAGGGCTGGAAGTTATTAACCGAGAAAATAGGTGATAAAGTGCAGCTTGTTGGTGATGATTTGTTTGTAACAAATGTTGAGCGTTTAGCAACTGGAATCGAAAAAGGAATT
>NZ_JAQWTM010000199.1 GCF_029242675.1 Flavobacterium sp. | reverse complement strand
TTTTTTTAAATTCTACAATGTTACTTTCTTATTGGCGCGTTCTGAATTTTGACAACCACCAATACTACATCTTCAAATAGCTTTCAGTTATATTTTTTATCAGCAATGGTATTTTTTAGTCTTTTAGAGAAATTAGTAATGTCATTATAAATTGTACCAACAAAATTTTCTAACAACTTATAAAGTTAATTGATATTAATATATAAATTGGACTACTCTTAAATCCAATGTTTATCATAAATAAAATATCTAATCTATTTTATCTATAAAATTGTGCAAAATATCCTATTTTTACAACTCATCAATTTTAAACTAAAGCATAAAAAAATATAATGTCAAAAACCATTGCCAAAGCAGATATCGATTTTGAAAAAGAACTCTGGGACGCCGCCAACGAATTGCGTGGTGCCGTATCTGAGAACAACTATAAAAACTACATCTTACCCCTAGTGTTTTTAAAACACCTGAGCGAGCGTTATGAGATTGTACACGATGAAATAGCCGACTTGCTGCAAGATCCAAAGTCTGATTATTACACTACAGACAAAGAAGAAATTAATTACGTACTCGAAGACCGCGACGAGTACCGTTCTCGCAATACCTTTGTAGTACCCAAAAAAGCATCTTGGCAATACCTGAAAGACAATGCCGAACAAGATGATATCAAAGTAATCATTGATGATGCCTTTGATTTGATACAAGATTTATTGACTGATCATAACACACAATTAAATAACTTATTACCCCGTATTTTTGTACGCTCTGAGTTGTCACCCAAGCAAACAGCCGGAATCATCAACTTATTATCGCACCCTAAGTTCTCCGAAAAGGAAAATCCAGAAAGTGATATTTTAGGTCGAATTTACGAGTTCTATATTGGTCGTTTTGCCATGGCCGAAGGTTCAGGTGCTGGACAGTTCTTTACACCGGGTAGCATAGTGCGTTTGCTGGTTGAAATACTAGAACCCTACAAAGGAAGAATCTTTGATCCTGCCTGCGGTAGTGGAGGAATGTTTGTGCAAAGTTTAAAATTCATCAAAGAACACGGCGGAAACAAAAACGATATTTCGATCTACGGACAAGAAATGACCGCTCAAACCCTGCGTTTGTGTTTAATGAACCTTTTATTACGAGATTTATCCTTTGATGTAAAAATGGGAAACTCCTTGCTAGAAGATAAATTCCCGTCATTAAAAGCCGATTATATTATAGCCAACCCGCCTTTTAATGTGAGCAACTGGCATCCGGAGGATTTACCTGATGGCGACCCGCGTTTGTTTGGTCCCAAAGAAGAATTTACCACTGATGGCTCTGCCAATTATATGTGGATGCAAACCTTTTGGCACCACCTTAGCGATACAGGAACAGCAGGTATTGTAATGGCAAACGGTGCGATGACCTCCAACACCAAAGGCGAAAAAAACGTACGCCAACACATGGTAGACAATAGTATGATCGATTGTATTGTACGCATGCCTGATAAATTATTCCTAACCACCGGAATCCCTGCTTGCCTTTTCATACTCAGCAAAAACCGTGACGGTAAGGATGGCGAACACCGCGAGCGCAATAATGAAATTTTATTCTTAGACGCCTCCAAAATGGGAACCATGGCAAGCCGAAAACTCCGTGTTTTTAGTGATGAAGATGTTAGCCGAATAGCCGACACCTACCACAATTGGAGAACTGTAGGAAAAACTTATGATGACATCGACGGTTTTAGCAAAGCAGCCACAATTGCCGAAGTAGCAAAACAAGATTACAAACTAACGCCCGGGATATACGTAGGAACCGAAGCTGAAGAAGATGACGGAATTTTGTTCGAAGATAAAATGGAAGGCTTAAAAGCAACGCTTTTAGCTCAATTTGAAAAAAGTGATGAACTGAAGAATCAGATTATAGCTAATTTCGAGAAGTTATAATTTGGGCGTGACCCTTTGTCTCGTCTTTTAAGGACGAGACAAAGGGTCGGGCTTTCCGTTCCCGCTTTTTTTCTTCAATTGCCACGGGTTTAAACCCGCGGTAATTGAAGAAAAAAGAGCTCCACTACAATCCCTCACGCGAGCGAAGGAAATTGAAAAAATTTGTTCAAAAAATAATATTGTTCATGTTTCGTGAACAAGTAAAAAAAATGAACAAAAATACTAAAAAAACAAAAAATGTTCAGTACCTTTGAGTGTTCATGATTTATGAACCAATAAAAAACTTGAACAAATGAAAAATTATAATCGCTTACTAGAGTATTTTCAGCAACTTGATTTTGATCTTACAATCAAAAAAACAACTGCTGAGAACAATAATTTTGATTGTACTATAATGATAAATGATCAGCCCATTTATGTTCAAATGAAAAATGAAATACGACCAGCAACACTGGCCGCAATGCATCAATTAGTCCCTCATGACCCTACTATTCTAGTGGCGGCCAACTATATTACGCCCAATGCAAAGGCACTATTAAAAACCCAAAAAATAAATTACATTGATAGTTTTGGCAATGCCTATTTAGATTTTGACCAATTAAAAATCTATGTCGAAAAAGGAAATGCAAAACCAATAACCAATAGCAGCAATGCTATTTTTACTCCTGCAGGAGCCAAGTTATTATTCGAATTATTGCAAAAGCCCGATAGCGTCAATACCACCTATAGAGCATTGGCAGAACAATGCGGCATTGCCTTAGGTAGTGTTAGTAAAATCATGACAGCCCTAGGCAATGAGGGTTTCCTTGTCAAACTCAATAATAAAAACGCTCAATTAATAAAAAAAGAGGAACTACTAGAAAGATGGATCCCATTAATAAACGAAAAAGTATTACCCAATTATAAGTTAGACACTTTTCAATTTGCAAAAACCAAACAAAGTGATTGGGAGAGTACCGATGAAACCATACAATGGGCAGGAGAACCCGCTGCAGCTTACCTTACCAATTATCTCAACCCAGAGCAATTTAGTTTGTTTACCAACCTTGCTAAAACCGAAATTATCACAAAAACAGGATTCTTACCCAACAAAAACGGCAACATAACCATCTATAAACCCTTTTGGAAGAGCGACACCAATGCCATAAAAACCGTACCGCCCTTGTTAATCTATGCCCAATTAATGTATGAAGGCAGTCCTAGAAATATTGAAACAGCAAAACTAGTATACAATGAGTTCCTACAACCCAACTTATAAAGACTTTTCATTTGCGCATCATGGCGATGTCTATCGTATCATGGAAACGCTATTTGCCGAGCTACAAATTGCTTATTATTTGGTAGGTGCCAATGCTCGTGATGTACAATTATACAAAGCCGGAATCAAACCCTCACGAGGTACTGCCGATATTGATTTTGCCATTATGGTACCGGACTTTGATGGTTATAATAGTATTCTGGAACGCTTATGTACTTTAGGTTTTTCAAAAACTGCCGAAAATTATCGGTTGTATTTTGACCAAACAAACACCATTATCGATTTTATGCCTTACGGTGCAATTGAACAAGATTATACCGTTAATTTTATAGAAAGAGAAATAAGCCTTTCGGTTTTAGGATTTAAAGAAGTGGGCGAAAAAGCCGAACTTTTCACTCCTACCGAAGAGAGTTATTCGATACCTGTTTCGCCTGTAGAAGGGATTTTAATTTTAAAATTGGTAGCTTGGAGTGACAAACCCGAAACCCGAACCAAAGACCTAGAAGACATTGCTACCTTGCTCAAACACGCCTGGGATTTTTACGAAACCGAAGCTTATGAGCACCATTTGGATTTATTTGACGCAGATTTTGAACAAAATAAAACCGCTGCACGAATCATTGGTCGAAAAATGAAACCCATCTTAGAGCAAAACCAAAAATTAAAACAAACTATTATCACGATTTTAACCGAAAGTATCCAGCCAAAAAAACGAGCCCAAAACCCCGAAATTACCCTTGCCAAAAACATGGATAAAACCATAGAGGAAGTAACCGCAATCTTGGAATTGATACTAAAAGGAATTAACGATTAAAAAATAAAATTAGAAATGCCCCAAAACTGGAAAACATATAAACTCTCTGATTTCATTCATATTAATCCATTAGTAAAATTAAAAACTAATGAGAAATATTCGTTTATTGAAATGAAAGATTTAGATGCAAATCTAAAAACTGTAAAACCTTCTGATTTTAAACTTTTAAAAGGTGGTGCCAAATTCCAAAATGGAGATACTTTGTTTGCTCGAATTACTCCTTGTTTACAAAATGGAAAAATTTGTCAAGCTAAGGACTTACAAAATAATGTTGGATTTGGATCAACTGAATTTTTAGTTTTTCGAGGAAAAGAAGGAATTTCAGATACAAATTTTATTTATTATTTATCAAGAGAACCTTTTGTTAGACAATTTGCAGAAGCTAACATGATTGGTACTTCTGGTAGACAGCGTGTTGCAAAAGAGGCTTTTCAAAACATAAAATTAGATCTTCCCCCTTTAAAAGAACAAACCGCAATCGCCTCTATCCTTTCTGCTTTAGACGATAAAATAGAGCTCAACCTACAAATGAATAAAACCCTAGAAGAAATGGCTATGGCGTTGTACAAACATTGGTTTGTAGATTTTGGCCCTTTCCAAAACGGAAAATTCATAGACTCTGAGTTGGGAATGATTCCCGAAGGTTGGGAAGTGAAACGTTTAGATGAAGTTGCGCATAAAAAATCTGAGACTTTTAATTTTTCCAGCAAAGAAGAGGTAGTTTTTGTGAATACTGGCGATGTTCAAGAGGGCAGATTTCTTCATTCAAAGAAAATATCTAAAAATGGGCTTCCGGGACAAGCAAAAAAAGCAATTTCGAAAGGAGATATTTTATACAGTGAAATTCGTCCAAAAAATAAAAGATATGCCTTTGTTAATTTTGATTCTAGTGATTATGTAGTCTCAACTAAATTCATGATAATCAATCCGAAATCAAACATCTTAAATAAATTACTTTATAGAATTCTCACAATGCAATCGACAGTGGATAACTTCAATTCAATTGCAGATGGAAGATCTGGTACATTTCCACAAATTACATTTGATGCTATTGCTGATATGAAATTAATTTTACCGTCTATAAATATTCAAAAAGAATTTCAAAATATAGTTTCTCCGTTAGAATTAAAACAAGACGAATTGTATTTAGAAAACCAAACCCTCACAACCCTACGCGACACCCTTTTACCCAAATTAATAAGCGGAGAAGTACGAGTAAAAGACATTGAAAATCAAGTAGCAGCCATACTATGAAAAACATGATCGAAATAACGGTTCAAAAAGCGGCAATCGAGTGGTTGCAGGATTTGGGCTATACCCACCAAGAAGGGAACTCCTTAAAACGCGACCTTAAAAAAGTGGTACTGGAGGATGATTTGCGTTCCTTCCTGCAAAAAACCTACTCAGATGTTCCTGCTACCGCTATCAATGAAGCCATGGCGGCCTTTACCCAACATTTAGGCATGGATACCGACCACCGCAACCGTGACTTTCATCGTAAAATGACACAAGGGGTTTCGGTTTCGTGGAAAGATGCTCAAGGTAAAGAAAATGCCAAGCACATTTATCCCATCAACTATGCTGCACCAGAGCAAAACAGTTTTGTTTGTGCTGATGAAGTAACTATAGTTGGTAAAAATACCCGCCGCACCGATTTACTAATTTTCATCAATGGTTTGCCCGTCGTGGTTTTCGAATTCAAAAATATGTTTTCCCAAGAGGTTGGCGTTGACAATGCGCACGGCCAAATTGGGCATTACTTACTCGATATTCCGCAATTGTTTGATTACAATGCTATCACCATTGTTTCAGACGGAATGGAAGCCTTGCATGGTATGTACAATTCGTCACTTAAATGGTTTGCTCCTTGGAAAAGTCTAAAAGGCGATACCATAGAACGAAACACCGATCTGCAACTCGAAACGCTAATTAATGGTTTGTTCCCTAAAGACATTTTACTTAATTACCTGCAAAATTTTATCTTTCACGAAGACCACAACGGCAAAATCATCAAGAAAGGGGCTAAATACCACCAGTTTTGGGGAATTAATAAAGCGGTAACCTCCGCAGTAGCCAATATAAAACCAAATGGTGACGGGCGTTTAGGCGTTATTTGGCATACCCAAGGATCAGGTAAAAGCATATCGATGGCAATATTGACGGGTATTTTGCGTCAGTTGCCCGAAATGAAAAACCCAACCATCGTAATACAAGTCGATCGCTCGGACTTGGACCAACAACTCTATGAAAATTTTGTACTCTG
>NZ_JAQWTM010000383.1 GCF_029242675.1 Flavobacterium sp. | reverse complement strand
TACTGCAGTTATGTGGGAGAGTATGTCGTCGCCTTTGTGTTTAAAAACCCTGATTCATCTGAATCAGGGTTTTTTGTTTTATAGTAGTTTTTCGTATGAAAACTGATTTTTTGCCTGAGGGATAGCAGTGAAAATCCCATTTTGAGGCTTTTTTTTGCCGCGAAAAAGATTGTAACGTATAGCCCGACGGTGCTGGAACGTAGTGGAAGTAGCGGCAGGCCATAATTTCTTGTATTTACATCTGTTTACTTCTAATTTTCTGTTGATTTCCCCATTAAGTCCTGTAATCTTAGCATATTTTAGGACTTTCACTTATAAAAATAAAGTCAATTACTAAAGGGTACTATCATTCTTTAAGTAAACAGAGTTGTATTCTTGGTCTGTTTTTAGTTACAAAATGTGTTGTTGACTATTAATTATTCGGTACTTATTGTATTTAATGGTTTTAATTTAAGTTTTTTTATTTGATTGAAGCTAAGGATAATCTTCTGTTTTACTTTTGTAGTTCAAAGTATTTATATAAATTTAGAAAATTAATTTATAAATCAATTTTTATGGAAAGACGGTCATTTTTAACGACTGCTACTTTGGCAACAGCTGGAATAGGAACTTTTTTAGTGTCAAGTTGTTCTAATAAGGAAAAAACAGGGGAAGACGGTTTAAAAGAGGAAGGTATAGACGATTTTGTTTTAGATGAAGAAACGATATCTAGCTTGAGTACCAAATTAAAGTCGGGGGAATATACGTCTGAGAAATTGGTGGAATTGTACTTAAAGCGAATTGAAGAAATAGATAAAAAAGGACCTGCATTAAACGCTGTAATTGAAGTTAATCCTGATGCTTTAAACTTAGCCAAAAAACTTGATAAGGAATTAAAAGAAGGTAAATCAAGAGGTTTGCTTCATGGGATTCCTGTTCTTATTAAAGATAATATTGATACTGCTGATCAAATGCAAACTACTGCAGGCGCATTAGCCTTAGAAGGGAATATTGCTAAAGATGATGCTTACATAGTAAAGAGATTAAGAGCTGCTGGAGCTATTATTTTAGGCAAAACAAACTTGAGCGAATGGGCAAATTTTAGGTCTACTAGTTCTTGTTCAGGTTGGAGTAGTAGAGGTGGACAAACGAAGAACCCTTATATCTTAGACCACAATCCGTGTGGTTCTAGTGCAGGTTCAGGTGTCGCTGTTTCAGCCAATTTATGTACAGTTTCAGTGGGTACTGAAACAGATGGTTCTGTTGTTTGCCCATCATCTGTAAGCGGTGCTGTGGGGATTAAACCAACAATAGGTTTGGTGAGTAGAAGTGGTATTATACCTATTTCGTCGACTCAGGATACTGCAGGACCAATGGCCCGAACAGTGCAAGATGCAGCTATTTTATTAGGAGTTTTGGCGGGTAGTGATAATAACGATAAAAGTACAATAGGAAGTAAGCAAACGCAAGAGAATGAGTATGTTAAATATTTAGATAAGAACTTTTTGTCAGGAAAAAGGATAGGTGTAGAAAAGAAGCAACAAGGTGCTAATCAGTTTATGCACGCTTTGCAAAAAAAATCTATTGACTTGATTAGAAGATTAGGCGGTACAGTTGTAGAAATTGATTATTTAGATGCTATTAATGAATTGGGAGCAGCAGAATTTGAAGTGATGCAGTTTGAGTTTAAAGAAGGTGTCAATAGTTATTTAAAAAAATCGGATATTAAAGTTAAGTCTTTAAAAGACGTAATTGATTTTAATTTGAAAAACGAGGATAAAGCCATGCCTTATTTTAAACAAGAGACATTGATTAGTTCAAATGAAAAAGGAGACTTAGCAGATGCAAAATACAAAGAGGCACTTAAAAACAGTCATTTTAAAGCTATTAAGATTTTAAATAAAGTTATAGATGAAAACAAGTTAGATGCTATTTGCGGATTAACAATGGGGCCCGCTTGTAGTATCGATATGATATATGGAGATAGATGGGGTGATGTGTTTTTAACCTCACCAGCTGCTATCAGTGGTTTTCCACATATCACTGTTCCTTGTGGTACCGTGTATGATTTGCCAGTTGGATTTTCATTCTTTGGTAAACCATTTACTGAGCCGGAATTAATAGGTTTTGCATATGCCTTTGAGCAAGCTTCCAATAGTAGAGTTAAACCTAGTTTTAAAAAGGCTTTTTTAGGTTAGGATTCTAATAATTAACTAATAAGAATTGTTTTATTTACAATAAAAACCCTTTATTCAAATCATAAGTATTTGAACAAAGGGTTTTCAAATAGAGCGTAATATATGTGGTTAAAATGCTTAATAAAATATTTCTGTTTTTGTAAATAATGACTTTTAACCTTCTTTAAAATCAATAGATAAACTATTTACACAGTAGCGTTCTCCTGTTTTGGTAGGTCCATCATTAAACACATGACCTAAATGACCTCCACAATTCGCACACACTATTTCAGTTCGAATCATACCATGCGTTTTGTCTAAAACATTTTTTACTTTTCCAGGAATCGCATCATCAAATGATGGCCAACCACAATGAGCATCAAATTTAGAATTGCTTTCGAATAATGGTTCAGCACATCCACCACAACAGTAGGTACCTTTCTCATAATGTAGGTTATATGCACCAGTATGAGGGTATTCCGTTCCTTTTTTTCTTAATATACGGTAACGATCCTCTCCTAGTTCTTCTTTCCATTGTTCTTCGGTTTTATGTAAAGGAAATTCCATTAGTTCTTGTATTTTAATTATTTTTCAAAGTAAAGTTAATCACTTTTTCTATTACTTTCTCATTGCCTAATATTTTTCTGTGTCCTAAAGATTCAGTAAGCATTAGTTCTCCTGCTTTTAAATTTTCGTAAATATGTATTCCTGCTGTAACAGGTACTTCGAAATCTTGATTATCGTGTATTACTAAAACAGGAATATCAGTGGTTTGTGCTGCTTTAAATGCTGAAAAGTCGCCCATATTCTCTTTGTACTTCTTTTCAAAATGAGCTCTCAATTTAGTGGCATATTTAGTAGGTAGTTGGAGTTTATCTGTAAAATCATCTATAATGTCTTGTACAATATCTCCGCTTCCTATAATCGTTGCATTTTTCACTTTTAGTCCTTGTTTTATTGCATTAAGGACTGACATTCCGCCTAATGAATGTCCAATTGCACTTTCAAACGGGCCGTATAATCTGTTTATTTCATGGATTGAGGCTATAAAGTCAACCATAATGCTATTGTTTCCAGGGGATTTACCGTGGCCTGGCGCATCAAAACTTACGGTAGAGAATCCGTTTTTCACCAGTTCATCCGCTATTTTAAATAGTTGTGTACCGCGTCCAGACCAGCCATGTACAAGCAGCACTTTCTTAGGACTCGTTCCGTAGGTATAAACAACAATTTCTTTATTAATATCGGGAACACTAACTACTTTTTGGACACTTGTATTGTCCATATTTTGTTCGCGCTTCGGAATTTTATGTTTAATAGGTGTTGTAAATAATTTTGCAATATATAAAGTCGCTAGTTTCGGGGAAATAAATGCGAAAAATTTACCAGTCATGATGATAAACTTTGGTGTTTCTGTTATTTGTTTGCTATCCGTTGCTTTTTTTGTCATTTTAATAAATTTGTATTTAGGCTTATTATCTCTGAATTTTTTACTAAATTTAGAAAAACATAAAAGTACGATATTTAATAGGTTTTTGATAGTAATTATTCTTCACAGTTATTTAGGTCCAGCTGAATTATAGTTAACTTATTAATTAAAATTGAAAAAGATAAAAATATAGATGGAAATATTTCACATCAGCGCAGAGTGTTACCCTGTAGCTAAAGTAGGTGGCCTTGCCGATGTAGTTGGGGCCTTGCCTAAATACCAAACTAAAGCTGGCGAACTTGCTAGAGTTGTTATTCCGTGTTATGAATCTAAATTCAGGAATGAAAATGAATTTGAATGTGTTCATTGGGGATTTGTCAAATTGGGTAAATTTAATTTTCCCTTTAACGTTTTAAAGGAAAAAACGGACAAGCTCGGTTTTGAACTCTATCTAATTGAAATTAAAGAATTATTCGATCGACCTAATGTTTACGGTTACAAAGATGATATTGAACGTTTTTTAGCTTTTCAGATCGCAGCATTAGATTGGATTATTGGTCGTGAAGAAATGCCTTCAGTTATTAATTGTCATGATCACCATACAGGACTTATTCCTTTTATGATGCTTTATTGTTACAAGTACGGTAAGTTAAAGAATGTTCCGTCAATGATTACCATTCATAATGGCCTATATCAGGGGCAATTTGGTTTTGATAAATTGCAGTATATTCCAGAATTTGATTTAGCTCATGTTAATGTTCTAGAATGGGATAATTGTATCAACTCTTTAGCTGTAGCTGTAAAGTGTGCCTGGGCCGTTACCACTGTGTCACCCAATTACCTAAATGAAATTAACTTTTCGGCAAATGGCTTGGAGTCCCTTTTTAATCTTGTTCGTTATAAATCAAGAGGTATCCTGAATGGCATCGACACTGAAGTTTGGGATCCTGCTACCGATAAAATGCTAGAGAAAAACTACTCAATTAAAAATTTTGAAAAAGGCAAGCAACTGAACAAGGAAGTACTTTGTTCATTATTTAATTTAGACCCTTCTAAGCCTTTATTTAGTTTTATAGGAAGGCTGCTAGATGAAAAAGGTGGTGACTTGCTACCTCATGCAGCAGCACTGGCATTGTCTGAAAATTATAAGCAAATCAATATATTAATTTTGGGTTCTGGAAGTACCTTAATCGAAAATCAGTTAAATAGCTTATTGGGTGATTACAAAGGAAACTACAATACTTTTATAGGTTACAACGAAGAGCTGGCTCATTTAATTTATGCTGGTGCTGATTTTTTACTAATGCCTTCACGGGTTGAACCTTGTGGATTGAACCAAATGTATTCACTTCGATATGGCACCGTTCCTATCGTTAGGCGAACCGGTGGGCTTCAAGATACGGTTATAGATTTTGGAGATAATGGAAACGGAATTTGTCACGATCAATCATCAGTTGGGGATATTTGTTATTCCATTAGTCGTGCAGTTATTCTATACAATGATAAAACGAATTTAAATAAAATTAGAAAATTTGGGATGAATATAGATCATTCCTGGGAGCGCGTTTGCCAAGAATATTTAGAGATGTACAATTTAATAATAAGTAAAATATGAAATCAAATAAGAACAACATAATTTCAATTATTCTAGGTGGGGGTCAAGGCTCCCGTTTGTATCCGTTAACAGCTACTCGATCAAAACCGGCCGTTCCCATAGCAGGAAAATACAGATTGGTAGATATTCCTATTTCTAATTGCATGAATTCTGATATCAAAAGAATATTTGTATTGACGCAATTTAACTCTGCATCTCTAAATGCACACATCAAGAACACTTATACTTTTAATGCTTTTAGTCAAGCTTTTGTTGATATTTTAGCTGCTGAGCAAACTCCTGATAATCCTACTTGGTTTCAAGGAACCGCTGATGCTGTTAGGCAGTGTATGCCTCATTTTTTAAATCATGATTTTGAATACGCATTGATTTTATCAGGCGATCAGTTGTATCAAATGGATTTTAACGACATGCTTGAAGAACACATCAAGAGCAATGCTGATATTTCAATTGCGACTTTGCCTGTTAATGCGAAGGATGCGCCTGAATTTGGAATTTTAAAAACAAATAGTGAAAATTATATTGAGTCTTTCATTGAGAAACCAGCCAAAGAATTATTACCGGAATGGGAATCAGATGTTAGTGACCAAATGAAAGCAGAGGGTAAACATTACCTAGCTTCGATGGGAATTTATATTTTTAACAGAAAGCTTTTGGTTGACTTAATGTCTAATCCAAACACAAAAGATTTTGGAAAAGAAATTATTCCACAAGCAGTTGGAAACAAAAAAATTCTAAGTTATCAGTATGAAGGTTATTGGACTGATATAGGAAATATTGACTCTTTTTTCGAAGCAAATATTGGTTTAACAGATGACGTTCCGAAATTTAATTTGTTTGATAACGATAATAAAATTTTCACAAGACCAAGGTTACTTCCTCCTTCTAAATTTAATAAAACAATTGTAGATAAGTCCATACTGTCTGAAGGCTGTATCATAAACGCTAAAGAAATTAAAGGATCTGTAATTGGTATTCGAGCAAGAATAGGCGAGGGTACTGTAATTCAGAACTCCTATGTCATGGGTAATGATTATTATCAAAGTTTAGATGATATGGAAACGGACTGCAAGAGTGGGCAAATACTAG
Source organism: Flavobacterium sp. (assembly GCF_029242675.1). Lineage (GTDB taxonomy): Bacteria > Bacteroidota > Bacteroidia > Flavobacteriales > Flavobacteriaceae > Flavobacterium. Next base: position 3,008 of record NZ_JAQWTM010000383.1, on the reverse strand, counting down.
TAGGAATTGGCGAAAGATGTTTTATTAGCAATGCACTAGTAGATAAAAACTGCCGTATAGGTAATGATGTTCATATAAATGGAGGCAAGCATCTTGAGGACGCTTCCACTGATCTCTATTCTATCAAAGATGGTATTGTAGTGATTAAAAAAGGAGCAATTGTACCAAATAATTATCAAATAGGATAAAACCATTTCCTGTGAACGATCAACTAATGTTCTAAACTCAGCTTTAGAATTACACAATTATATTATGACCAAAGTTATTTCGCATTCCCTTTTTACTGATTTTGATATCGATTTGTTCAAAGCTGGAAAACATTTTAGACTGTATGAAAAGCTAGGGGCACATTTGATTGAAGTGAATGGAGTGCATGGTGTATACTTTGCTGTATGGGCACCTACTGCTCTTTCGGTTTCTGTTATTGGTGATTTTAATTTTTGGAACCAAGGAGAACATCAGCTTGAAGTACGTTGGGATTCTTCAGGAATTTGGGAAGGATTTATTCCGAATTTAGAAAAAGGAACGGTCTACAAATATAAAATTCAATCAACAATTGCGGGTGTAAGTACTGAAAAGGCCGATCCTTTTGCCTTTTATTGCGAACAACCGCCCAATACAGCTTCTGTTGTTTGGGACTTAGACCACAAGTGGAAAGATTCGAAATGGATGAAATCGCGAAAAGAGAAAAATGGACTTGATAAACCATATTCTGTTTACGAAGTACATTTAGGTTCCTGGAAGAGACACGGCAGTGATAATAGTTTTTTGACTTACAAAGAATTTGCGGATGATTTGGTTAACTATGTTGTAGAAACTGGTTTTACCCATGTAGAATTTATGCCTATCATGGAGTATCCTTATGATCCTTCATGGGGTTACCAATTAGTTGGTTATTTTGCTCCTACATCTCGATTTGGAACTCCTCAGGATTTTATGTTTTTAGTCGATAAACTGCATCAAGTAGGAATTGGTGTAATTTTAGATTGGGTGCCTTCTCATTTTCCTGATGATGCGCATGGATTGGGTTATTTTGATGGATCTAGTTTATATGAACATCCGGATCGAAGAAAAGGGTACCATCCTGATTGGAAAAGTTTGGTGTTTAATTACGGTCGAAATGAGGTACGTTCTTTTTTAATTAGTAATGCATTGTTTTGGTTGCACCATTATCATGCAGACGGTTTAAGAGTGGATGCAGTAGCTTCGATGTTATATTTAGACTATTCTAGAAATGATGGAGAATGGGAACCTAATATTTATGGAGGTAATGAAAATTTAGATACCATTAGTTTCTTAAAAGAATTTAATGAAGCTGTTTATTCCAATTATGAGGGAGTTCAAACTATTGCAGAAGAAAGCACATCATTTCCAATGGTTTCCCGACCTACTTCAATAGGAGGTTTGGGTTTTGGAATGAAATGGATGATGGGATGGATGCATGATACTTTGCAATATTTTCAAAAAGAGACCGTATATCGAAAGTACCACCAAAATGATTTGACTTTTTCGATGACTTATACTTATGCAGAAAATTTCATGTTACCGCTTTCTCATGACGAGGTAGTTTACGGTAAAAAATCGCTTGCTGATAAAATGCCAGGAGATGAATGGCAAAAATTTGCTAATCTCAGACTTTTGTACTCTTATATGTTTACACATCCGGGAACAAAGTTGCTTTTTATGGGTAGTGAATTTGGTCAAATAAAGGAATGGAATTTTCAGGAAAGTTTAGATTGGCATTTATTAGAAAACCCATATCATCAGGGCGTAAAGAAAGTTATAACAGATTTGAATGCACTCTATAAAAAAGAACCCGCATTATATGAAAACCAATTTAGTTCTGAAGGATTTGAGTGGATCAACTACTCTGACCATCAAAATGCAGTCCTTGCATACATACGAAAAGGAGTTAAAACAGAAAATGATTTAATAGTTATTTGCAATTTTACGCAAGTGGTTCGTTCAAATTATAAAATTGGCTTGCCTCGCAAAGGAAAACTACAAGAAATATTCAATAGTGATGCTAAATCATATGAAGGTAGTAATGTGGAAAACGGAAAAAAATTGAAAGCAGCAGCCTCACCTTATGATGGTCGTGATTTTTCCATAGCATTGGAACTGCCTCCTTTAGCAGTTATAGTGCTTAAATATTGCTAATTAAGCTATTCAAATTCATAATTAATTCAGTTCGAAAGGAAATTCTAATTTATGATAATGATAGGCTTTTGCTGAAATATTTTATTATTTGGTAAGTGTTAGCATTCAATTGAAAGTAAGTTTCTTTTACAACTTCGCAAAATGTCATAACATTTGCTCCTAATTTTATAATTCTCAAAATAATAATAATCGTATTTTTGTTAAAATAAAAGTAAACATTATGAAAAATTATACAATTGTAGCAGGAATATTTGTATTAGGACTTTTAAGTTCATGTGCAACTAATCCATTAACAGGTAAGAAAACTTTAAATTTAGTATCAAACGAGCAATTGTTTCCTACTTCTTTTCAACAGTACGGTACTTTTTTAAAGGAAAATAAGGTTATTACAGGTACTACCGATGCTAAAAGAGTGGAAACTGTGGGAATGAAAATTAAACTTGCAGCTGAAAAGTATTTAAATTACCTCGGGCAAAAGGGGTATTTGAATGGATACCAATGGGAATATAAGTTAGTAGATAGTAAAGAAGTTAATGCTTGGTGTATGCCAGGAGGTAAAATTGTTGTTTATTCAGGGATATTACCAATCACTAAAGATGATGCTGGCTTAGCAACGGTAATGGGACATGAAGTTTCGCATGCCTTAGCCAACCACGGAGCGCAAAGAATGAGTGCTGCTCAGTTGCAAGAGATTGTGGGTGTAGGAGTAGCTGTTGCTACCTCAGGTCAAAGTCAACAGGCGCAACAAACGTGGAATCAAGCCTACGGTATAGGTACTGAAGTAGGTATCATGTTACCTTTTAGTAGAAGTAACGAAACCGAAGCGGATAAGATTGGTAATATCCCTG
>NZ_JAQWTM010000377.1 GCF_029242675.1 Flavobacterium sp. | reverse complement strand
CTCGTTTCTCAAACATCGGGAAAGTAAATGTAGATGTTTTTGCTCCTGGAGTTCAAATCTATGCAACGACACCTAATAATAAATACAAATATTTAGCAGGCACATCAATGGCAGCGCCTAATGTTGCTGGTGTAGCAGCGTTGATACGTTCGTACTATCCTAAATTAACAGCTTCACAAGTAAAACACATTTTGATGGATTCAGGTGTGGCAATTACAACGGATGTCGTTGTTGGTGGTAACCCTAAAGACAGCCGTTCTTTCTCTACCTTATCGCAATCAGGTAAAATTGTAAATGCTTATAATGCAATCTTAATGGCAGATAAAATGTCAGCAAAATAAATCCAAGACTATTAATTTAATGGGAGGGCCGCGGCTCTTCCATTTTTTATTTTAAACCAATGAAGAAAATACTATTACTTTCCCTCGTTACTTTAAATTTTGGTTCAATAATGGCCCAAAGTTCAACTTATTGGCAACAACATGTCGATTATAAGATGGACGTTGTTATGGATGTCAAAAATTATCAATACAAAGGAACACAAGAATTAGTATACACGAATAATTCTAGTGATACCTTACGCAAAGTATACTACCATTTATTCAACAATGCATTCCAACCTGGTAGCGAAATGGATGCACGATTGCATACCATCAAAGATCCTGATGCTCGAATGGTAAATAAAGTTACCGTTGATGGTAAAGATGCTAAGGTAAGCCGAATCGAAGGCTTGAAGCCAAATCAAATTGGTTTCTTAAAAATCGCTAACTTCAAACAAGACGGCCTTGTTGCCGAAGCTAAAACAGTAGGTACGATTCTAGAAGTGACTTTGGCTAAGCCAATTTTACCCAACACAAAATCGACTTTCACTTTGAATTTTGACGGTCAAGTGCCAGTTCAAATTCGTCGTTCAGGGCGAAACAATTCTGAAGGAGTAGAGTTATCAATGACACAATGGTATCCTAAGTTAGCTGAATTTGATTTTGAAGGATGGCACGCTGATCCGTATATCGCAAGAGAATTTCACGGTGTTTGGGGTAGTTTTGATGTAAACATTACGATCGATAAAGACTATGTTTTAGGTGGTACGGGTTACTTACAAAATCCAAACGAAATTGGACATGGCTACCAGGAAGAAGGTGTAGTCGTAAACACTCCAAAAAAGACAAAAACACTAACTTGGCATTTTGTGGCGCCTATGGTACACGATTTTGCTTGGGCTGCTGATAAAAATTACATGCACGATCTGGTAAAAGGACCTAACGATGTAGCGATTCACTTCCTATATAAAAACTATCCAAAAACAGTCGAAAACTGGAAAAAACTACAGCCAATGATGGTGAAAGTAATGGATTATTTCAATAAAAACGTTGGAAATTATCCGTACAAACAATACTCCTTTATACAAGGTGGTGATGGTGGTATGGAGTATGCCATGTGTACCTTAATGTTAGGAAATGGAACGCTTGAAGGAATTTTTGGTACTGCAACACATGAGTTAGGACACTCTTGGTTCCAGCATGTTTTAGCTTCAAACGAGTCTAAGCACCCTTGGATGGACGAAGGCTTTACTACTTATATTTCTGATTTGGCCGAAAATGAAATGTCTGATAAAAAAGTAGCAAATCCTTTTGCGGGTAATTACAAAGCGTACTACAGTTTAGTGAACTCAGGTAAAGAGCAACCACAGACGACTCATGGCGATCGCTATGACGAAAACAGACCTTATAGTATTTCTTCATACGTAAAAGGAAGTATATTTTTGTCTCAATTAATCTACGTGATTGGAGAAGATAAATTGCAAGAAACGGTAAAGCGATATTTCCATGATTTTAAATTCAAACACCCAACACCTAATGACATTAAAAGATCGGCAGAGCGTGTATCTGGTGCGAACTTAGATTGGTATTTAGTAGATTGGACTGAAACAACCAATACAATTGATTACGGTATCAAAGCCGTGACTGAAAACGGAAACCAAACAACGGTAAGCCTAGAGAGAATTGGTAGAATGCCAATGCCTATTGATTTATTAGTAGAATATACTGATGGAACGATGGAGAGTTTTTATGTGCCTTTGCGAATGATGAATTATGAGAAAGCGAATCCTAATCCTGCGGTAAAACGCACTGTTTTGAATGACTGGACTTGGGCGCACTCGAATTATGATTTTACTATCGCTAAAGCAAAAGGGACAATCAAAAAAATCACTATTGATCCAAGCGGTTTAATGGCTGATGTGAAACAAGACAACAACGTTTTTAAACAATAAGCGTTTTTTAAAGTAAAGTATAAAAATGAGTGTTACCTACAACGAAGCTGTTAAAGCTATTGAGATAAAAGACGGATTAAAGAGTCATCAATTTTTAATGAAGGTTTTAATGATAATTCTCCTTATAAATGCAATCTTAAATTTGTCAAATGATAAAATTGCGTTTGGTTTCATGAAAGTATTGTGGCTAGTTCTAGGAATGTTTGCAGTGGTAATTCTACATAAATATATTTTCAAAAAAACCGGTAGCGAAAAAATACCCGCTGATCAAATTAAAGGGTTGAGCGAAAGTGTTTTCTTAGGACGTAAAAAATACTTTATTGTATTGCAAAACGCAAAACAACGCGATTTGCTAGCTGTAAAATCAGATGCTGAATTGGCACAAGTTCGAAAGCTATTTACGAAAAACGGAATACCGACATAAAAACGAAAAGGCTGCAATTTTTTGCAGCCTTTTTTTATGATTTAAAAAACAGCCTATTGCCATAACAATAGGAAACACTAAATTTGTAACAAACGATTTTAGACTTAAAATATGAATCCAACGATAACGATTATTGGCGCAGGAATTTCGGGACTATCTGCAGGTTTGCATCTGCACCGCAAAGGTTTTAATGTAAATATTATTGAAGCTAGCGATAGAGTAGGAGGCCGAATTAAAACAGATATCGTAAATGGCTTTAGACTCGATCGAGGGTTTCAGGTATTGCTTACGGCTTACCCCGAAGCGAAAAAATTGTTGGATTACGATGCATTTCAACTTAAAACTTTTTTACCTGGAGCAACTGTATTGTATGATGGCGGACAGTTTGAAATTGCCGATCCGTTCAGGAGACCTTCGGCTTTATTAGCCACCGCTTTTGCACCCGTTGGTTCGCTCAAAGACAAGTTCAATACGTTCATTTTAAAGAATAAATTAATCGCTAAATCAGTAGAAGGAATCTTTACACAACCTCAAAAATCGACTGTGGAGCAGTTAAAAGACTATGGTTTTAGCAGCAAGATGATCAATCTATTTTTCAAACCTTTTTTCTCGGGTATTTTTCTCGAAAACAATTTGTCGACACCTAACCGGATGTTCGATTTTGTGATGAAAATGTTTTCTGAAGGCGATGCGGCAATTCCCGCTTTGGGTATGGAGGAAATTCCAAAACAACTAGCAAGTCAATTGCCTGCAGCTTGTTTTACGTTTAACACTAAAGTAGAAGATATAAAAGGGAATACCATTTACACAAGCGCAGGTACCGAAATACAATCGGACATCATTATTATTGCTACCGAAGCAACAGAATTGATTTTAAAATTTAAAAACAGTGTAGAAACCAAACACCATTCGGTTACCAATGTTTATTTTGAAGCAACAGTAGCACCTACCAACAAAGCGGTTGTTATTTTGAACGCTTCCGCAAAAGATAAAATCGTTAACAATGTAACGGTAATGACAAATGTAAGTAAAGCCTATGCTCCTGCTGGCAAAGTGCTTATTTCGGTTTCTTGCAATGGAATTCTTGATCTTAGTGATGAAGAACTAGCGCAAAAAATTAAAACCGAATTACAACCTTGGTTTGGAAATCAAATTGCAAATTGGTCACATTTGAAAACGTATAAGGTGAACTATGCCTTACCTAATTTAGCGGTTTTAAAAGACGATCTAACAGCAACTGACATGAAAATCAGTGATACTTTATACTGTTGTGGCGATCATTTAATGAATGGTTCCATTAACGCTGCTATGAAGTCAGGACGTTTATTGGCTGATTTGATTGTGAAGGAGCAAAGCACCAAATAAGACCATATATTTGCCTCAATATATTTGGAAAAAAGAAGAAGCCACATGATTATAAGTGACTTCTTCTTTTTTTATACGTTTAATGAAAACAATTCGTGAATTCTAGCCCCGATAGCCCCGGCATCTCCCGACTCAGAAAAATAAGGCTTTTTTTAGCCGTAGTTTTTATTGAACGGGAATACAGCGAATAGCGGGACTATAAGTGAATAGAAACACTATTTTTCTGCTTCAAAAAAACAAATTGACTACTCCTGCGTCTTGCTCAAATTCTCCAACATATCTTTAGTCATCGATTCGAGATCAAATTGATGTTTCCAGCCCCAATCTGCTCTGGCGTTGCTATCATCAATACTTGCAGGCCAGCTGTCAGCTATTTTTTGACGGAAGTCAGGCTCGTAAGCAATCGTAAATTCAGGAATGTGTTTTTTAATTTCGGCAGCAATCTCCGTTGGGGTAAAACTCATTGCCGCTAGGTTGTACGACGAGTGAATTTTGATGTCTTCAACTGGCGCCTGCATAATTTTTATGGTCGCAGCAATCGCATCGTCCATATACATCATTGGCATTTTTGTTTCAGAGGATAAGAAGCATTCGTATTTTTTATCAGCCAAGGCTTTGTGAAAAATATCCACGGCATAATCTGTAGTGCCACCACCAGGAGGCGACGACCAGCTAATTAAACCAGGATATCTAATGCTTCGCACATCAACTCCAAATATATTATGGTAGTACTCACACCATCTTTCACCCGCTTGCTTACTGATTCCATAAACCGTAGACGGTTCCATGATGGTATATTGTTGGGTGTTTTCTTTAGGAGTTGTAGGTCCAAAAACAGCGATGCTTGAGGGCCAGAATATTTTTTTGATCTTTCCGGCTTTCGCCAAATTCAAAACGTGAAACAACGAATTCATATTTAAATCCCAGGCAAAAGCAGGGTTTTTCTCGGCAGTTGCTGATAATAATGCAGCCATTAAATACACATCAGTAATTTGATGTACTTCTACTAAATGCTCAATTTGGTTGAAATCTAAAGCATTGATGACTTCAAAAGGTCCGGCATTAACCACGTCAATATTTAATTTGCGAATATCAGAAGCAATGACATTTTCAGTTCCGTAAATTTTTCTTAGGGACTGTGTTAACTCGGTGCCTATTTGTCCACAAGCACCAATAATTAGGATTTTTGTACTCATTTTTTGATTGATTTTTAAGGAGCTAAGATAACGTTTTCGTATTTATCTAAAGCACTCGGTCTGGAGTTTGTTAATTGTACAATCAAAAACTTAAAAACAGTGCTTTATTTTGCTTTTTTTACTTTTCAAGTTCAAAATACGCATGGATTAGAAGGAAATGGTAATTACTGCCTTCCAAACTATAATTATAAATTTACTTCGTAACTTTGTACTTTAACGAAAACACAATGAAATTTAAATTCTCCTACCTCTTTTTACTTTTTGTTATTCTGGCTTCTTGTAAGGACGATAATCTTAAACGAGATGCCGAAAATGCAAAAGACGCCAAAAAGAAAGAGGTTATATTTTCGAACATCAATAAAGGTTGGGTTTTTTATGACACACCTATAAACGAGGTAGCCGAATCGAGTGTGGCCACCTGGTCACAATTGCGCTTGTTCATAGCCGAGTTAGCTCAAAAACCTAAAAAAACCATTGGTGCTTTTCAGCAAAAGTCGACTGCAATTTCTAAAAAAGCAATGGCTCTTAAAGATAATATTCCAGTACAATTTGATGTGCCTCCAATTAAAAGTAGAATATCCGTATTGATTACTAAAGTGCGAATGCTAGATTTATACATGCATCTCGATAAAATTCCGGATGATAAAGTAGTGTTTTCGATCACTGAAATCAATAAAGAATTAGCCTCTTTACAAAGGCAGATGGATAAGATAGTAGAGAAAAGTAAAATTCCTGTAGAACAGGGAGAATCTGAATTAATAAAAATGCTAGATCCCGCAAGAGCAATTCCTTCGAATCCAGCATTAGACCCAAACATTCCAAGAGTTGAGTAAAGCTGCCCTTTTTAAAATATTTGAGAGTTCCCCTAAAATCCAGCAAATTGTAGACCGTTTGCAGGAAACAAATCCGGTTAAATTACATTTGGACGTCTTGATTGGCTCGTCGATTTCGATTTTAATTCAATCGCTTTTTAAAAAAGCCGAACATCCCTTTTTGATTGTTTTGAACAACAAAGAGGAAGCGGCTTATTACCTCAATGATCTGGAACAATTGATTGGAGAACAAGATGTGTTGTTTTATCCTGGATCCTTTCGTCGTCCCTACCAAATAGAAGAAACGGATAACGCTAATGTTTTATTACGTGCCGAAGTACTCAATCGCATCAATTCGCGCAAAAAACCAGCTGTAATTGTAAGTTATCCCGAGGCCTTATTTGAAAAAGTGGTAACGCGAAAAGACTTAGATAAAAACACACTTAAAGTCGCGGTGGGTGATAAAGTGTCGATTGACTTTATCAACGAGGTTTTGTTTGAATACGAATTTAAGCGCGTTGATTTTATTACCGAGCCAGGCGAGTTTTCGGTTCGAGGCGGAATCGTAGATGTTTTTTCGTTTTCGAATGACAATCCCTACCGAATTGAGTTTTTTGGTGATGAGGTCGAAAGCATTCGTTCATTTGATGTGGCAACACAATTATCAATCGAAAAGCAAAAGAAGATTACCATTATACCAAATGTAGAAAACAAAATTTTTCAGGAAAACAGAGAGTCTTTCTTGGATTATATTTCTGAAAAAACAGTTTTGTTTATTCAAAATACCGAGGATTTTTTAGGACAACTCGACAAACAATTTGTCAAGGCCGAAGAAGCTTTTGATAAACTGTCTAAAGATATCAAGCACGCTACACCTGAGCAATTGTTCTTAAACCAAGCGAGTTTTATCAAGCGAGCTTTGGATTTCTCAATCGTCGAATTGAGTTCGAAAGCCATTTTTAGAACTACGAAAAAGTTTGAATTTCATATTCAGCCGCAGCCGTCTTTCAACAAGCAATTTGATTTGTTATTGAATAATTTAAGTGAAAATCATTTTAATGGGTACAAAAACTACATATTTTGCTCGAATGAGGCGCAAGCAAAGCGTTTTCACGATATTTTCGAAACTTTAGACGAAGCTAATTCTGAGAATGTCCGCAAGCAATACCATACTATCGTTATGCCTTTGTACCAAGGTTTTATCGATGAGGAAAATCAAGTTATTTGCTACACCGATCACCAAATTTTTGAGCGTTACCATAAGTTCAACATTAAAAATGGCTATTCTAAAAAACAGAATATTACTTTAAAGGAATTAACCACACTCTCTGTAGGCGATTATGTAACGCATATCGATCACGGTATTGGTCGTTTTGGCGGATTGCAAAAAATCCAGGTCGAAAATAAAACGCAAGAAGCCATTAAGTTGGTTTATGCTGATAATGATATTGTGTACGTAAGCATTCATTCGCTACACAAAATCTCAAAATACAACGGTAAAGACGGCACACCGCCTAAAATATATAAGTTAGGATCGAATGCTTGGAAGGTTTTAAAGCAAAAGACCAAAGCGAGAGTCAAGCACATTGCCTTCAACTTGATTCAACTGTACGCCAAGCGACGATTAGAAAAAGGTTTCCAATTCGCACCCGATAGTTACTTACAAAATGAATTAGAAAGTTCGTTTATTTACGAAGACACACCGGACCAAATGAAATCGACAGCTGAGGTCAAAGCCGATATGGAAAGCGACCGACCAATGGATCGACTCGTTTGTGGTGATGTTGGTTTTGGAAAAACCGAAGTAGCCATTCGTGCAGCCTTCAAAGCGGTAGATAACAGTAAACAGGTAGCAATATTAGTGCCTACTACGATTTTAGCTTACCAGCATTACCGCACTTTCACAGAGCGTTTAAAAGACATGCCGGTTTCTATTGGGTATTTGAACCGTTTTAGAACAGCCAAACAAAAAGCAGAAACACTTAAACTATTAGCCGAAGGAAAATTAGATATTGTAATTGGTACACACCAGTTAGTGAATAAAAATGTAGTTTTCAAAGACCTAGGATTGCTAATTGTAGATGAGGAGCAAAAATTTGGTGTTAACGTAAAGGACAAATTAAAAACGATCGCTGCCAATGTCGATACCTTGACATTGACCGCAACGCCTATTCCAAGAACTTTGCAGTTTTCGTTGATGGCGGCACGTGATTTGTCAGTAATTACAACACCTCCACCCAATCGTTATCCTATAGAAACGAATGTGGTAGGTTTTAGTGAAGAGCTAATTCGCGATGCGATTTCGTATGAGATTCAGCGTAACGGACAAGTGTTTTTCATCAACAACCGTATCGAAAACATTAAGGAAATCGCGGGAATGATTCAACGTTTGGTTCCTAATGCACGCGTAGGCATTGGTCACGGCCAAATGGACGGAAAGAAGCTAGAGGAATTAATGTTGGCTTTCATGAACGGCGAATTTGATGTTTTAATTGCTACCACGATTATCGAAAGTGGATTGGATGTACCCAATGCGAATACTATTTTCATCAACAATGCTAATAATTTTGGATTGTCTGATTTGCATCAGATGCGAGGACGTGTAGGTCGAAGCAACAAAAAAGCATTTTGTTATTTCATTTGTCCGCCCTATTCTGCCATGACCGAGGATGCTAGAAAACGAATTCAAGCCCTTGAGCAGTTTAGTGAATTAGGAAGTGGCTTTAATATCGCGATGAAGGATTTGGAGATTCGTGGTGCAGGAGATTTATTAGGTGGTGAACAATCAGGTTTTATCAATGAGATTGGTTTTGATACTTATCAAAAAATCATGAACGAAGCCATTGAAGAATTAAAAGAGAACGAATTCAAAGATTTATATCCCGAAGAGAATAATATTGAGACTAAGGAATATGTAAAAGACTTGCAAATTGACACCGATTTTGAGTTGTTATTTTCTGATGAGTACATCAACAATATCAGCGAGCGATTGAGTTTGTACAATGAATTAGGCGCCGTTAAAAACGAAGAGGAATTGATTATTTTCCAAAATAAATTAATTGACCGTTTTGGACCTATGCCACCGCGCGCTATTGCTTTGATGAACAGCACTCGAATTAAATGGATCGCTACGGGAATCGGAATCGAGAAGCTAGTGATGAAACAAGGCAAAATGATTTGTTATTTTGTTTCGGATCAACAATCTGATTATTACCAGTCCAAACGTTTTAGAAAGGTATTGGATTTTGTACAAAAACATACAGACATTTGTAAAATGAAAGAGAAACAAACGCCTAATGGATTGCGCTTGCTGCTCACTTTTGACGATGCAAAAACAACTAGAAAAGCATTAGAAAAGATGCAGATGTTAGGTAGTGAATAATATTTCAGTTTAAAAACAACAATTGTTCCCGAAGCATAAGTCAAAACTGATAAAATCAAGTTAAAACATTAGACACGAGTAGGTTTGGGTCTTTCAATTTTATTATATTTGATAAAAAAAAACACTGGACATGAATATTACAGCCGAAAAATCGTTTTTGATTGACTTGCTTCAGAACAGCACCGATATTGAATTTCTTAATAAAGTAAAACGTTTTATTTTGAAAGAAGTTGAAGCCAATGCGCCTTCGAATAAAGAGAGTGATGTGTTTCAAATGGATCTCTCCACAGATATTAATAATATCGAAAAAGAGAGTCCGCTAGAGGTTCAGAAAATGATTGAAATTTGGACAGATTATACGCAGTATTTTAGATCCGCACCCAAATTAGATTCTAAATAAAAGTATCCAATAATATGCAATAGTGCTGATTTTTCTACATTTCAGTATCTAAATTTGGTGTTATTGTATAGTTATGTGATACCTTTGAGAAAAATGAGAATAAACTACATCATCTGTTTTTTAATTTTGACAATATTTTCGACAGTAAATGCACAATCGAAAAGACAATTTATAAAAGTTGAAGTTCCTGTATTTGAGCAGAAACTAAATGAGCTTATAATTGAAAAACTAAACTCGAAAAAGAATAATGGTTGTTTAAAATATAAACAAAATGGAAACGCTGAAGTTAAATATTGCGATAATAAATCTGAAGATAATTATGTAGAATATGATGAACTTGGAAAAATTAAAAATACAGAAATTATAGTTATAAATAAATTTACATACAATGAAGAATTTTATATCTTAATTAATCCGAAAGAGAGCAAAACACTTACCTTGTATGGTTTTCCACTTAAAATTGAAAACTCAAACAAATATTTAGTTTACAATAATCCGTCAACAGATATTCCCTATTCTATCCAAATATTGGAAATGAAAAACGGAGAAATGAAAAAGATAGATGAAATATTATATCCAATTGACATAACAATTAAAAAAGTTTTGCGTGTTGATAAAAGCGAAATTTTTATTTTAGATATTAAAAATCAAGTTTGGAAAACCAGCATAAATAAATAAGGCATCACATAACAGCGATATGCAAAAATGGCGAGATATGTGGTAAATTCAAGTTTATCGTTCGTAAGAAATTTTATTTTAGCCGCAAATAATCGGTTGCGAAGTTTGCTAATTCTTGAAGCCTTGACACGTAGATTTATAAAAAAGAAAGCCGTTAGTTTAGAACTAACGGCTTTCTTGTTAACCAATTTTATTTTCTAATTCTTCAAATCCTTGATTACTTTAAAAGCAACATCTACTTGCTCTTCACTTACAAGAATAGTAAATTCATTAGAAGTCGAAATCACTTCGTTGATGATAATTCCTTCCCATGCCAAGCGTTGAAAAATAAAGTAATAAATCCCTGGAACAACAATATTTTCTTGAGGTAACTTAACGGTGATCGAAGCTAAATTTTCTAGTTTTTGAATTAGTTTTTCGTATGTAAAATATTTTTCAACTAAGGCATTCACGCTATTGCTCAAAACGATATTGATTTCATTAACTCCTCTTGATGAGGTATAAAACACATCTGGAAAGCCATTAATGTCTGCAATTAATTCTGCTTGTTTGTTTAGTACCGTTTCGGATACGGCAAAGGTGTAATCAGTCAATGCGGAACGCACTGTTATCTCACCAATATTTTTTATGACCTTGTTTATTTTATGATTCAGCCTAAAATCCAATTCTTCGGTTAGTCTCTTAAGCGCCATTACTACTGCACCTTGTTTCACTTCTTTACCAAATTCACTTTCTAGCTCTGACATAATATTCCGAGACAGAGAGGTCAAATTAATAATGCCTAAGGATAAAGCATTTAATAAAAAGGGTTTGGTTTTAATGTAATTTTCGACGATTGATGAAACAGTTTTCATGATACTTTTATTATTTGTGGTGTTTTGTAGTGGTTGTTCTCCTTTACTTTTGTTTTAAATTATGGGTCAAAGATAGATAAAAAAACAATTTGTTACAAATATAACAATTAAAAAAAGCCTTTAAAAGTGATAAAAAGCATCGGTAAGGTGTTCAATTACAAAAGATTTGCCCTCTTTATGGATGGCGATAATGTCAAATCGCACGTTGTGATCAAGATTTTCTTGGTTGACATAAGCATCAATTGCCTTAGTGAGAAGTTGAATTTTCTTTGGTTTTACAAAGTCTTGCGGTAAACCAAATTCCAGTGATGATCTTGTCTTGACTTCGATTACCGCTAAGGTATTTTCTTTTTGGGCAATAATATCTACTTCGGCTTTTTGAAAAATCCAATTCGTAGCTAAGATAGTGTAGCCGTCTTTTTCTAGAAATTCGACCGCCAATTCTTCGCCTAATTTACCTAAGTCGTTATGTTCAGCCATAAAAGAAAGAGTTAGCTAATTTGAAATGGAACGTTTCTAACACGCAACTAATCGTTAAATGATAAGCTACTTTTTGTGGGAGTTACCTCAATAGTCACCGTACTTCCTAAAATCAATGCTCTATTGTCTTGTATGTGTCCTGCTGGAAAATTATAGATCATCGGGATGTTGTAGTTTTTAGTGACTTCTTCCACAATTTGCAATGCATTTTTCCCCCAAGGGATATCATTGTCTTTCATTTTGGTCATAGAACCAACCACAATTCCTTTAATGCTTTCAAGGCAGCCGTTGCGTTTTAAGTTCATCATCATGCGATCAATGTGATACAAGTACTCATCTAAATCTTCAATGAAAAGAATTTTATCGTTACAATCAATAGCCGAAGGAGAACCAAGCAAGCTGTATAAAATAGAAAGATTTCCACCCACTAATTCTCCGGTCGCTTTCCCCATTTTGTTCATAGGTGCAGTGGTAATTTCGTAACGCAATCCCGTTCCAAAAAGAGACTGACGCAAGGTTTCTATCGCTTCTTTAGTCGCTCTAGGAACCGTTATTGGCATAACAGCGTGTAGTGTTTTAAACCCCATGGTGTTGAGGTGATTGTGTAAAACAGTAATATCGCTAAAGCCAATAATCCATTTAGGATGCTTTTTAAAGGCAGTAAAATCAAGCAAGTCAATGATACGAACCGTACCGTAACCACCTTTTACACACCAAATCGCTTTTATATTTGGATTGTCTAATTGTTTTTGAAAATCGGTAGCACGTTGTTCATCCGTTCCTGCCAGTTGGTTGTTGTCTAAGCCAATAGTGCTACCGATAACAACCTCTAATCCCCAGCTGTGCGCCAAGTCAATTGCGGGTTTTAAATTATCGTCGATGTTTTTTCTGGCTGTGGCTAGAATGGCAATAGTATCTCCTTTTTGTAAAGTAGCAGGTGTGATCATGTGTGTTTGGGATTGACTGTTTGTGGAAAATAAGACAAGAATTAAAACAAATAATGTAGCAAGACTAAAACGCTGTGATAAATAGAAATAATAGAGTTTTTTAAAGATCATGTTACTTGTTTAAATGATTTTATGGGCTATACAGCCAATAAAACAAAGATAACTAATTTGAAAAATAATTGAAGCTTTCTGCGTTAAATGAAGTATTTTTACTTCAAAAGAAGGAATTAAATGTGGTCCAAATGATAAAACACAACATAATACTGGTTTTATTGCTCTTATTTATGCTATCCAATGGTTTTGGTCAGCAAAAAAACTACCGCATTCATACCGTCGCTTTTTACAACTTCGAAAATCTTTTTGATACTATTAATGATCCAAAAACGAATGATGATGAATGGACACCAAAGGGAGCACAGCATTGGACTTCTAAAAAGTACCATCAAAAACTAGAAAACTTATCTAGAGTGTTGCTCGAAATTGGATCCGGGGAAAACACCAATTCACCCACTTTTATCGCTTGTTCCGAAATCGAAAACCGCGGTGTTTTAGAAGATTTAATCAAACAGCCTAAACTGATTTCCAAAGAATACGGAATTATACATTTTGACTCTCCTGATAAAAGAGGAATTGATGTCGCTTTATTGTATCAGCGCAACTACTTCCGACCTACATCGTACACTAATATTCCGCTTTACGTCTATAAAAAGGAGCTGCCTAATCAGCAAGCGGTTGCCATTGAACCAACTGAAAAATCAGATGATGCCTTAGAGATCAACGACCAAAACAACCGTGTTTTTACCAGAGACCAACTTTTAGTAACTGGTTTTCTCGACGACGAAGAGATTCATATCATTGTAAATCATTGGCCTTCGCGGTCTGGAGGCGAAAAAAAATCGAGTCCGTTTCGAGAAGCCGCAGGTGCCTTAAAC
>NZ_JAQWTM010000350.1 GCF_029242675.1 Flavobacterium sp. | reverse complement strand
TAATAAATTGCTTTATGCCGGATTAGTTACTACACCACTTATAGCACATGCTGCTGCAACCAATGGGCTTGCTAGCAAGGTACGTGCTTTGGGGCCTTGACGACCTTCAAAGTTACGGTTGGTAGTTGAAACTGCGTATTTACCAGCAGGAACTTTATCGGGGTTCATGGCTAAACAAGCCGAACATCCTGGTTGACGCAGTACAAATCCAGACTCTGTAAGAATGTCAAGTAAACCTTCTTCTTTAATTTGGGCTTCGACAACATGCGAGCCTGGTACTAACCATGCGGTTACGTTATCAGCTTTTTTACGACCTTTTACAATATCAGTAAACGCTCTGAAATCTTCAATACGACCATTAGTACAGCTTCCTAGAAACACAAAGTCAATTGGTTTTCCTATCATAACATCATCTTCTTCAAATCCCATATAGGCCAAAGATTTCTTGTAGGTTTCAGCTCCACCTAACACTTGACTCGCATTTGGAATGCTTTTAGAAATTCCAATTCCCATTCCCGGGTTAGTACCGTAGGTAATCATCGGTTCGATATCTGCGGCGTCGATATGTAGCTCTGAGTCAAATTTTGCGTCGGCATCTGTTTTTAATGTTTTCCAATAAGCCACTGCCTTTGTCCATTCTTCTCCCTTTGGTGCGTATAATCTGCCTTCAAGAAAATCAAATGTTTTTTGGTCGGGAGCAATCATTCCGCCACGCGCGCCCATTTCGATAGAAAGGTTACATACAGTCATACGGCCTTCCATAGACATTTCTTCGAAAACATTTCCGGCATATTCGGCAAAATATCCTGTTCCACCAGAGGTAGATAATTGAGAAATAATATATAAAGCCACATCTTTAGGACCTACACCTTTACTGAGGGTTCCGTTTACGTTGATGCGCATTTTCTTTGGTTTCGGTTGCATGATACATTGCGTAGCAAGTACCATTTCAACCTCTGAAGTTCCAATCCCAAAAGCAATCGCTCCAAAAGCACCGTGTGTTGACGTGTGTGAATCACCGCATACGATAGTGGCTCCTGGTAAGGTAATTCCGTTTTCAGGACCTACTACGTGTACGATTCCGTTTTTATCATGACCTAGACCCCAGTGCGAAATACCATATTCGGCGGCATTATCTTCGAGTGCTTTTAGTTGGTTAGCTGATAAAGGATCCTCAACTGGAAGGTGCTGATTAATTGTTGGTGTATTATGATCTGCTGTTGCAAAAGTGCGTTGGGGATATAAAACGGGAATATTTCTAGATTTCAATCCCAAAAAAGCTACTGGACTTGTTACTTCGTGGATAAAATGGCGGTCAATAAAAAACACGTCGGGTCCATCCTCAATTTTGCGAACAACATGTGCATCCCATACTTTATCAAATAATGTCTTACTCATTGTAATGATTTTAATTTCTAATTTTTACAATGCCAGTTTTTCTAGCGCTTGTAATAGAAAACAAAATTAAAAAAAGAGAGGAAGTCGTCAATTTGTGTATTTGGTTTTATACGATACCCAAAGTACGATATTGCTCATGCGATTGTCTTTTAAGATAGGATAACACATTTTTTAGTTTTGAAGAAAAAGCAATAAAGTGATTACTAATCACTGATATTGTTGTTTGTGACATGTTTTTTTTTGTTAATTATGAAATTATTCACCTGTTTTTAGTTCAATTTTGAAGGATTTAGATGGTTTTTATGTGAAAATTCGAAAAAATGTATTTTTTATATTTATTTTTTTGTATCGTCAATTACTCTAAAATGAGCGTTATTATCATGCTATTATAGTTTGTTTTTTGTTTCTTGATTACGAAGTTCAAAAAAATGTTACGTTGTCTTTTAATTTGGTTTTGCCTATTATTGATAGGATTTTAACTGTGTCCTAACTTTTTTAATAAACAGTAATAATTAAATTTCGTGAAGTTGCCTTTAAATATTTTCTTTTTATAAATTTATTTTTATTGTCAACAAGTTATTGATGACATTTAGGGGTTTATACGTGTTTTACGATTTCTTTATTTTTTGTTAATTTGCATTCAGTTTAATTTATTTTGCTGTTTGCTTTTCTTGAGATTATTTATTTGGGATAATTATTAGAAAAGAATTTAATATTAATTTTAAGTTTACAACACATATATGGGTCTGTCAAAGTGGTTTCAATTTATTACACCTAATTTTCAGTTCTACCGAGATGGTTTTTTTGAATTTCCTTTTGTGGCAAACACACCAGAATTATTCATAGCCTCCACCATAAAAAGCCCAGGAAGTAAGCATTATCTTGAAGAGCAGCTAGTGGTTAGGAATAATCCTTTTATTAGGGGATCGATGCGCTATCGAAATATTGACGAAGGATTATGGTTAACGATAACAGAGCTGGAGTTTAAGCATGATAGTGTAATTAAATCGGTATACGATCCAAAGATACCAAGTGATCATTACTCGATTACTTTTTCAGTTTTTGAAAGTGAGGTTAAATTAAATAATGTTTTCATAGACAAGATGCCTTTTAAAAATAAATTCTGGGCTTTTAAAAAACCTGGTGTTGATGTAGGTGCTTGTTTTTACAAAGGTTCTAAATGTTTGTTTTATATTTACTACGTAAGCCCTTGCTGGCTTCAAAAACATATACCGCTAGATCAATTAGACAATAAAATGCCTTTTAAGAATTTTTTAGATTCAGATAAAGGCTTCGTATCTTATCAAGATATCGTTCCAAATGCGGTTGAGTTATCACAGGAAATTCTGAATACTTTTAAAACTTTTAACGAAAATATTTTGAACAAAACAATTTTAAAGTCACAATCTTTAAGCTTGTTAACTTCTTTTTTTAATAATGTTTTTTTGGATGAACGTAAAAATGATTATGAGGAGCAAGGATCTGTTGATTATAAAAAAATAGCTAAGTGTGAATTATTAATTACTACAAATTTATCAGAGCAATTTGGAGGTATCGATGCACTTGCCGAAAAGCTTGATATTTCTCCTTCAAAATTAAAAAGTGATTTTAAATCAGTCTATGGGGTTTCGATTTTGCAGTATATAATTGAAAAAAAAATGGAGTTAGCGTTGCAATTACTTCAAAATACAGCTATGCAAGTAAAACAAATTGCGATAGAGGTAGGCTACGATAGTCCTAGTAAATTTAGTGCCACATTTAAGAAAAGATTCAATAAATTACCGTCTGATCTACGTCCCGATGTAACAATAAATTAGGCAAATCATTTATATCCACTCATAGTGGCAAACGTTGCTAATAATAATTTCAAAATTATTTGAACTTTTCTTATTTTAAATTTTGTATGTTGTTTTTTAGTAAATGTTATTGATTTGTGTTGCATAAATTAAGAAGTATCTATTATTATTAATGCAAGCGAATGAGCTGGTTGCTTATTTTTATCAAGTTTCTTCTTAAAAAAAACTTCAAAATGTCCGATTGGACTATTCAAATGAACTTTGATGTATTACTGTTTTTAAGTAATATAAAATTAAAAAGTTACGAAGAAAAAACTACTCTTATTTTTAGTATTGTTGTCGATAAGTTTGGCTTCTGCACAAACCAACTTTGAAGAAGGCGGTCTTAAATATTCTTATGGTGGTAATGTTGAAAACAATGTTTCAGTAGTTGGTTATTCATTTTATGAACCTTTTGTATCTATAAACAACCACGCAGTGGTATATTATAACGGGACTAGTTACATCGTAACCTGTATTGCAATTAATGCATTTAGGTGCTATTCTTTTTCATATATAAGTATACCTGACTCGGTTACTATTATTGGAAATAGTACATTTGATGGGTGCCCTTTCCTTACGCAAGTAGTTTTTAGCGATAGCAGTAAGCTTGGTACTATTGGAGATGGTGCATTTTCAAACAGTGGTTTGTCCTCCATAAATATGTCTGCCTCGGTTGCTTCTATTGGAGAAGGTGCTTTTGCTCGTACCCGCTTAACTTCGGTAACTATCGGAGCTGCTGTAACATCTATTGGATCACTTTGTGTTTGCTGACTGTCGTGATTTAAAAGCGCTAATTTGCAAAATCGCAACACCTTTAACTATTGATTCAAGTGTTTTTCCTTTCTTTTACCAAAGTTTTGGTACTTTATATGTCCGCGTTGCAAGTATTACTGCTTGTTCATTGAAAACTTACCTGAGTATGTTTTTGGAAGTCAGAACAATTATCAAGCGACGGGCGAGTACCAAACAAAAGGAATAGTGATGAGTACGTTTGAACTTGGATTTACTTTTGAAATGGGAATGAAGCATTCAGTGTCCACAGCAATGTTTTTAGATATGGGTTATGGAACTGTAATTGACCAAAAACAAGGGGAATCCTTTATAGGTTATAACCCAACTGGAATAACAGAAAGGAAAGCAAATGGATTATACAGCACAGCTAAAAATGCTAGTATAAAACCAATTGCTTTTGGGTTAACCTTAGGATTGAATTTTTTGTAAAAAAATAGTAATAGAATTAGTTAAAAAGGTCTTGAGAAATCAAGGCCTTTTTTTGTGGTTTATTTTCAAATTTATTTCAGTCGCACAGTTTTTTCGCCGTATTTCATAAATAAATTTTATGTATGGCATAACAAATATAAATAAAAATTTATGTATTAAAAGTGTGAAATTTGCGGCAGAATTGATAACACCTAATTAAAAAATCGAATGTTAGCAAAAAATCAGCAACTCTTACCAGCCTTTAAAATCACCAATTATTTATTGTGGATTTTGTTTTTGGCCAACTTCTTCGCATTGATAATTTACTTTCCCAGTATTCCTGAGTGGCGCTATGGGAATCTATTAAAAGTAAATTGCTTTACGCTTCTTATATGGACACTAGTAACTTTTTTTAGTGCCATCGTTAATAGTTATGGTAAAAAATATTTAAGTGGTTTTAGGTATCATACTAAATTTGTAATGTTGTGTTTGGGTTTTACCGGCTCGATCATGATTTTTGTAATGGCTAACCATTTAGTCCTTATCCTAGGCATGTGGCTTGCTATGGGTATTTTCATGTCCCAATTGATCGGTGTTGATAAAGACTGGCCCGAAGCAAAAGCGGCAGCAGCATTCGCGCTAAAGTATTTTTTAGCGGGAAGCGTTTTTTTGAGTACTGGAGTCATTTTATTGGCGTACCAAACGGATGACTTTACTCTTACCGGACTCTGTGCCAAAGTTAAGGATGTACCACACTATCTGACTGTAGTTGTTGCTTTGTGCATTATTACGGCGGCTATAATTCAATCAGCTATTTATCCTTTTCATAGATGGTTGCTTTCTGCAATGACAGCTCCTACGCCGGCATCGGCTTTAATGCATGCTGGATTTGTAAATGGATCGGGTCTATTGCTTACCTTATTTTCTACCGTTCTATTTACAGCTAATACTTTAATTATTCTTTTAATAATTGGAGGTGTGACCGCTATTTTTGCTCAATTTGCCAAGTTACTTCAGGTTAATGTAAAGCAAAAGCTTGCTTGCTCTACCATCGCTCAAATGGGGTTTATGATCATGCAATGTGGTTTAGGATTTTTCAATGCTGCTGTAGTACACTTAATTCTGCATGGATTTTACAAAGCGTATTTGTTCTTGTCTGCTGGAGAAGAGATAGAACTCTCTCAACCATCGAAGCCTAAAAATAGTAGCATTAAACCCGTCCAGGCAGTTGCTGTACTTTTCTTTGGGATTTTAGGCGCCCTTTTATTTGCATATTTAACTGGAAAAGGATTGGCGCTCAATAGCGGATTGTTTCTTGTTCTAATTGTTGCGATTACTGTTGGGCAGGTGGCCTACAATATTGTAAAAGAGGATAACTTAACGGTAGTTCAAAAAATAGTATCACCCTCCCTTTTATTTTTTGTTGGGATTGTAATTTACGCCTTTTTCTATAATGCAATCACAGTTATAATGAGTGACTTGCCAATGATCGATTTACCTATTGCCCTTTCTACTATAGAAGTAATTTTTGGAATAGTATTCCTATCTGGTTTTTTTATAATGAAACTAGGCATATATCGCAATTTTCCTTGGTTGTACGTTCAATTATTAAATAGCTCTCAGCCTAACAAAAAAACGGTTTTTAACAAGTAAAACAAGCATGATGAATTCAAAATTTCAAAAAAGTATCGATGCAGCAGCTCTAGTTGTTGGTAAGACCTGGCCTTTGTATTCCTTTGTTACCTCAAATCCTTTAGCTGGTTACGAAAAAATGTCATTTGAAAAGGCAGTGTTGCTAGCAAAGGACCAGCTCAATGCAAATGTTTTTCCAGAAGCTTCGGTATTTGCGCAAGCTTTAGCAAAAGGAGAAATTAATGAGCAAATACTTGTAGCGCTACTAAAAGAACATAATTTTTTAGCTCCAGTTACTGATTACTTGCGACAAATGGGAGTTTCAACTACTCATGATCACAAGAAAACAAATCAACTTTTAAATGCTATTATGTCCAAATGGCTAGCTGCTTTTATGGATGAAGGCTTGGCTGAGTGGGAAATGCCAAATAAGGAAGACGGATTTTATAAAGCTTGGCGCAAATTAGCAATCTACGACACGGATTTGCCAAAAACAGCATTACATGAAATCCCAAAAACGAGTGAAGAGGCTTTAAAAGTTGCTACAGAAGGATATACTAGCACTGAATATGAAAAAATATTTACCAATCATTTGGCTGCTTTGCCGGGTTGGACGGGGTATATCAACTACCGCCTAGTATCTGGTTCTCAATGGCAGGAGGAATATCCAATTAGTTTAACTGACTATTTAGCCGTACGACTTTGGATAGCAAAAAAGTTAAAAATTGAGATTTACGCTGAAAACAAATCGCATGGTGAACCAACTTCAATTTCAAAACTGCAGTATGTTTGGTTACAAGCCTGGGAAAAAAGTTGGCAAGAACAGTTATTAGCCACTTTGAGTCAAAAACAAGGGAAATTAATAAATGAGGATGCTAAACTTCCTGAGGCGCAAATGGTTTTTTGTATTGATACCCGTTCTGAACTAATACGCAGACATGTAGAGAGCAAAGGAAATTATGAAACCTTTGGATATGCGGGATTCTTTGGTATAGCCATGGATTATAAGAACTTGAGTGATGGAATTACTAGAAAATCATGTCCGCCAATCGTGGGTTCCGCCTATCTCGTTACTGAAACAGCGCAACCGTTCCAAAAAGCAAAAGTCTACGATTTCAAAAAGCAAAAGGAGTTACTAAAATTCAAAGACTATTTTTTGAAAAGAATGAAAAACATGCTGCCATCTGCTTTTGGATTTGTTGAAGGGTCAGGTTTTTTTTATGGTTTGTCATTAATAGCACGAACACTGCAACCAGGTTGGCTATACCGACTTACTCAAAAACAAGGTACGGAATTAGAAACGATTTGTGAACCTCAAATAACTAGCAGTTGTTCAGGTGAGGAATTTGAGATAAGCCTTCCGCTCAACCAAAAAGTGGCTATTGTGAAATCAGCTTTCGATTTAATGGGGTGGAAACAATTTGCACCTCTAGTTCTTTTTATTGGTCACGGTAGTCATTCCGCTAATAATGCTTTTGGTTCGAGTTTGGATTGTGGCGCTTGTGCGGCAAGCCCAGGTAGACACAATGCGCGCATGCTAGCAAAATTAGCCAATCAACCAGAGGTTCAATTAGCCTTAAAAGTAGAATATGGAATTGAAATACCAGTGAATACATTATTTATTGGCGGTGAGCACAACACTACAACGGACGAAATTGTATTATTTGATGCAGCAGTTCCAAAAAACCGTGAAGCTGAACTTTCTAATTTTAAAGTAGCTTTGAACCAAGCACAACAAACCGCTACTCAAGAGCGTCTAGGTAGTGTTAAGGATAGTGTGTTAAAAGCACAAGCCAAGGCAAATGATTGGGCCGAAACTAGACCTGAATGGGGCTTGGCGAAGAACGCGGCTTTTGTCATAGGTTCAAGGGAACTGACTAAACATAATAATTTGGACGGTCGTTGTTTTCTTCATTCCTATGATTGGGAAATGGATGATACAGGGAAAGCGCTAGAGGGAATCATGCAAGGTCCAATGGTGGTAACCCAGTGGATCAATAATCATTATTATTTCTCTACTGTTGATAACGCTATTTTTGGTGGAGGTTCGAAAATAACGCACAATGTAACGGGTAAATTTGGCGTAGTACAAGGTAATGGAGGTGATTTAAAAATGGGACTGCCTTTACAGTCTCTAATGCAGACCGATCTTGAAATGTACCACCAGCCATTGCGTTTGTCGGTAGTGATTCATGCGCCGGTCTCAAGAGTTTCCGAAATAATTCTGCGAAATGAAAATCTACAAGAGCTACTCAATAACGAATGGATTTATTTGTTAGTTATGGACCCACTTGAAGCAAATAAAGTGCAACAGTACAATAAAAATGGCAAATGGTTCAATGTTGTTCTTGAGAGTAAAAATAAAGAGGTTGAGTTGATGCCTGTTTAATACTGTTTTGTAATTAGAAAGAAAGCCGTTTCCCAGAAGGAGGCGGGTTTTTATTTTTAATTCGAAAAAAAATCGAAAGCGAGCAATAGTGTTTGCTTTTATAGTCAAGACTGAGACTTTTAATTGTCCATTTTAATGTCCCAATATATTACATCTTAATCAAACACTTTTTAGCTTAAGTTATTATTAGCTAATAGTTTAAAAGATTTTATGTCTAATGATTATTTAGCGATTTTGGAGGTAAAGTAGTGTGTAAAAGTATATCTTTGGCTTTTTCTTGTTAAAATTCAGTACTTTCTGATTTTTAAACAGTTATGATTTTTAGAGATGAAATCTACAAACTTGTCAATCTTCTTTATCGCTATACTTATATGTTGCTCTTACGTTGGGTACGGTCAAGATGTTAATATATACAGTGGTATTGATACTGAAAATGTTTTGTCTTATAAAGTTGATGAGGTTATTAACACTCAATTTGGAGGAAGTACCACGCATTATAACGTGTCAAATTTATTGCTTATTAGTAAAGTTAGCCTTGGTCCGGGAAATTTAAGGATTATTACACCTATTTATAAAGACGGTAGGGCTACTAAAAAATATTATGTAGAAACCGAGAACTTAGAACAAGGACGGTCCAAAAAGCGCAAACCAAATGTGGTTTATGAAATTATAATAGAAGATGATCAAGCCACCAAAGGTAACAGTTATAGCAATGGTTCACTTGACAAAAATAAAGTTACTCTACCACCTAAAAGATTTATACCCATAAAAAAAGCACTATATTCTAAACCTCCAACAAACAGTGTAAAATCTAAAGAAAAAGTTGATAACGATACAATCACCCGCGAATTACAGCCCAAAACGGGTGCAAATCAAAAGCAAAATAGTATTCCTAACAGGGTCAAAACTACCAAAATAGTTACTTCGAAGCAATTAGTTAGAAAACAATACATAAGTAAAACCACGGATTTAATTGCTAGTAATTCTAGAGATGTAGATCATAAATCGACTTCTGAAAAAGTAGTACATGCAGATGAATATTCTCAAAAAATATCTTCAGAAAAGCTGAAAAAAGGAAACGAGAATAAAAGTAAGAGAAGTAGAAGACGGAAAAATCGAAGGAGTAAAAAATTAAATCTATCTCAAGAGAGTGCAGCACTTACAAAAGTATATTCCTACAAAATTAGAGAACAAAAAGCTAGTATAATAGAGGATAGTGTTTCAGATGAAAGTTTAAAAAATAAATTAAAAGAGACATTAGGGAATAAGTTACAGTTATCTTCTAAAGCTTTAAAACTGCACGATAGCCGTGTCAATAAAGATAAAAATGAGCGCATAACATCCGATTCAAAAAACGACAACGATGCGAAGAGTAAAAAGGAAGCGCGTAGAGCTCTAAGAGAGAAAAGAAGAAAGGAGTCAGTAAATTATCGCTCATTAGATAATTCAAGTAAAAGAGCTAAACTAACCAAGGAAACAAGTAATGGTAGTCCTAAACTACTTGAATTAAAAACACAGGTTAGCGCTATTAACACAGTTGAATCTGTTGATATTGTTACCGTATATTTGAGTTCACTTACTCCAAGCACTTTGTTTTCGCTAAGTACTATGACGGCTAAAGCGGTTGTCAAAGCTGAGCAGCCCATCGCTAGAAAAACCTCAATCACTATTAATGTTATCGAAGTTTATGAAAGGGTAGCGCTTAAGGGGTATATGTCTCTTGATATGTTTCAAAAAATAGCGGACTCTCATTTTTTTAAAGAAGATATGGAGAAAGCGGCAATATGGTATGAAAAACTGTTTGCTTTTACAAATAAAGTAGAGCCGGTCTATTATTTTAGATATGGTATTGCTTTGCAAAAAATAGGAAAATCTGCAAAGGGTGACAAAATGATTGAAAAATTCAATGAATTAAACAAATAGCCTCCCTGCTGCTTTTTATCTAGACATATATTTATATTTTTATAGCGTAATGTGATTGCAATGGTGGCTAAAATCGAAAAGCACCATTACCTAATTTGACAGCATGTCTTGATATTTGTTAATAACTTCCCCTTTACATTGGTTTTAAAAAAACCTAAATTTGAAGTTCCTTTTTAGTAAAAACTAAAAGTTGCAACCTGCTCAATTACAACTATGTATTTAATATTCGATACTGAAACTACTGGATTACCAAAGCGTTGGGACGCTCCTATAACTGATTCGGCTAACTGGCCCCGCTGTATTCAAATTGCATGGCAATTGCATGATGAGATGGGAAACCTTATCGAACATCAAGATTATTTGATCAAGCCTGATGGGTTCAATATACCTTATGATGCCGAGCGTATTCACGGTATTTCGACTGAATTAGCAGCTGCTGAAGGAATTTCGCTTTCCGAAGTTTTAGAGAAATTTAATATCGCGTTAAGTAAGTCAAAATTTATTGTGGGTCAAAATTTAGGTTTTGACGTCAATATCATGGGAGCAGAATTTCACCGCATGGCTGTCGATTCTCCCATGGCTACAATGCCAGTTTTAGACACTTGTACTGAGGTGACAGCAAAATTATTGCAATTACCTGGAGGCCGAGGGGGTAAGTTTAAATTACCTACTTTGACGGAGT
>NZ_JAQWTM010000333.1 GCF_029242675.1 Flavobacterium sp. | reverse complement strand
TTATAAATTATAATTAACAATGAAATTAATCCTCCGGCTAGGTGAATCAAGTGCACTACGGTTACAATATACAAAAATGTTGTTGTTATTGAACTCTCGCTTCCTGTAAAATAATATCCGTTTTCCACAATTTGTCCAAATCCTACAAACTGCAAAACAACAAATAAAATCCCCAGCGCCAATGTACTTAAAAGAAACAAAGTCGTAGCACTTTGCTTGTCCTTTTGTATTGCTTTTTTAGCCAAATGAAAAGTCACACTGCACCCTATTATAGCCATTGTACTATAATAAAAAGCGGTTGGCAATTCAAAATTCTTTAACCAATCTACTCGAGACCTACTCACCACAAATGCACTAGTAAGGCCCGCGAACATCATGGTCATACTAACCATTGCAAACAACAAAATCAACTTATATGATCGTGCCGTTCTTAACTGATGTTCCTCTGTTGTCATCCTAACTTCCATAACTATCTTAAAAATTTATCAAATATATAAATCAACTGCAATAAAGTGATGTACAAAACACTCACTAACATTAATGTTCTTGCTGATTTTGTCGTTCTTAATTTATATAAGCGCACTGAATAAAACAGCATCCACATTCCTAGCAAAAACACTAACACCCCTGCCACTGGCGAAATAAACAACTTACCTGTAAAACCTAAAGTTGGGAGCAATGATGCGATTACCAACCAAACCGTATATAATATTACCTGCAGCGCGGTACCTCTGTCTTTCTTACCCGTAGGCAACATAAAGAAACCCGCTTTTTCATAATCTTCATATAAAAACCAACCTATTGCCCAGAAATGAGGAAATTGCCAAAAAAACTGAATTAAAAACAAAGTACCTGCTTCAATACCAAAACTACCTGTAGCAGCTACCCAACCCAGCATAAAAGGAATCGCTCCCGGAAAAGCACCCACAAAAACAGACAAAGAAGTCATTGTTTTTAAAGGAGTATAAACACTTGTATATAAAAAAATAGATATTGCCCCAAACATTGCAGTTTTAGGATTAATCATATACAACAAGGTCAACCCAACGATAGTCAACAAACTAGCAACTACCAAAGCAACATTCGATGACATGCGTCCTGAAGGCACTGGTCTGTTTTTAGTACGATCCATTAAGCGGTCTAAATCCTTCTCAATAACCTGATTAAATGCGTTGGAAGCACCAACCATACAATAACCCCCAATAGCAAGCATAACAAGAACCGACCATTGAAAAGGATTGTTTTGATCAAATCCCAATAGATAACCTGCTATGGAAGAAAACAAAACACTAATAGCTAACCCTGCTTTAGTGATTTCTTTGAAATCTAAGAAGATTGCTTTAAAGGAAAACGTATTAGCCGAAGTGTTCAATTCAGATTGCATTATAGATTATAAAACTGCTGCAAAGGTACGAATTAGATAGCGAAATTATAAGGTAGATTTTATATTTTTTCCAGCTTTAAATCATAAAAAAACAACTGATTTATTTAACAATTGTTAGCCCTGTTCTAATAGTCGAAATACCAATTGAACACATCTGTTCTTAAACCAATCGAAAACCAACTCGTGTTTTCCTTAAAAGTAGCGGTAGTATTTTTAGTAGGATCAAAGTTTCGATAAATATAACTTCCAAATATTTTTAAATTAGTGGCTGGGTTCACTAAATACCCTGCTTGTAAATCAGCAATTACAATAGTTGTTTTATTACCCTGTCCCACAACTACACCTGTATCAAAAGGGCGGTTTACATCATAGTATTTATAGATATTTCCTCCATAATTAAATTGATTATCTGTGGTATCAAAATCCAAACCTCGCGTTCCCGCAGTTAACTTTGCATCAACATAATACCTGCCTTTGTGGTACCTCGCAATGGCTATTACTTCTCTGAAATTACCTCCCCATTGATGACCAATATTTTGATTATTGTGTCCGTAATTTGTAATTGGATCACTGTGGGAGTACACATAAGGACGAACATGATTGTATTCGGCCTGAACAAGTAAATTCTTAACCCCGAAAGCATTATAATACTTCGCTCCAATTTGATAGCCGAATTTGTTTTTCCAACTATTATCTCTCTTCTTGATATCACCCAGAGAAAATTCATCTAATAAAAACTGACCATATAGATTAATACTGTTGTTCCATTTAAATTTAGATGTTAAACCCAGCAAAGCATTTCCTGTTCTTGCAGAGGAAGCAAATTCTACGGAACGATAAAAGATAATCGGATTTACAAAACTTGCATCAAATCCTCTATTATTAGTATTGGTCCAAATTACAGATTCAAAAAATCCTAAATTTAATCTATTAGAAACGTTCCAACTTAAATAGTGATTTGCCATGAATTTGGTTGCATACGTTCGTTCCAATGTAACCTCCGGTCGCACATCCTTCAACCACATATAAGTATTGGTGTATTTTATTTTCCAAAAAGTAGTATTTAATTTCAAATAAGGATACGGACTTGCGCCATCAGTTGCTAATAAAGATCGGTAACCATCTCCAATAAAATTTTTACCATATCCGAGCTGCAAATCAAAAAATTTATTTGGCGTAAAGGTAATATTAGCATCCGCCAAAGGAAAGTCGAACGAATCCGTTTTAAAGTCTTTAGCGATTCCTACTCCTGGAATAATAGCAGGATTCCCGCCCGCAGGACGAATTGATTGTGCGTATCGATTAAAGTAATCCGCAAAACGTCCTTGACTTTCAAAAACGGTTGTTGAAAAAGTAATTTGACTACCTAATCCTCCTCTAAAATTGATTCCACGTGTATTAACGTAGGTATAAGTCGCTTTTCCATCGGACGATTTTCCTAATTGCAAATCAACAATAGGATTTAAAGTAAACCAATATCCCTCACCTTGAATTTCAACTAAATTCTCATTCCACAACTTTTTTGCCCACCAACTGGAAGCTTGTCTGTTTAATTTTTGGTTAGCTGCTTGAATGTCGTAATACTTAGACACTTCGGCATAACTATACGGCTTGGAAGCAGTATGATTGTTACTACCTACTTGATTTAACTCCCCATCAAATTGCGCATAGCTACTATGTGAAAAAGGAATTCGCAAACTACTTACTAATTCAGGACTATTGTACTTGGAGTACACAATACGATCCAACTCTGTACTTTTATTTTTCTCAGGAATTACAGCCGTTTTAGATTCTACATTTACAGAAACAATCTCGTCAGGGTTTTTTAAGGGTATTGCTATGCTAATAGTATAGGTCGCATAATTGGGTTTTCCATTGTAGGTTGACGGACTGATTTTAGGAAATTTAGTAAAAACTCTTTTAGCCTCTTGAATTAAATTCTCATCAACAGCATTTACATATATCACCTTAAAAACCCCTTTAGTATCGACCTCAAAAAGCACCTTTACTTCTCCTTTAAAATCATTTTTAAACAAGTTATCAGGCACTACAAAATTTTGAAAAACAAAACTTTGAACCTTATTATAAAAGCAGTTTTCTAAAGCCAGTCCTTCTAAATTCTCACAGCCTGGAAAAACAGGAAATCGTTCAGCCGATAGACTAGAACCGTTTTCTTGGGCCTGTACCAAAAAAGTAAAAAGGGACAAAAACAAAGCTAAAAAACTCTTTTTCATAATGCTTAATATTCTAATTCTGAATTTTGACCATTTGCAATAGCTTTTGCGCCTGATGTACCAATTCTTTTTACTCCTAAACGTATCATAGCAATTGCCTCTTCATACGTTCGCACTCCACCAGCTGCCTTAATAGGAAGTGGAGAAGCATTCTCTAACATCATTATAATCGAAGGCACAGTGGCTCCGTTAGGCAAACCTCCCTCAGTATTATAAAAACCCGTTGATGACTTAACAAAAACTGAACAGTATTGTTTTTCTTCAAAATTGGTGATGATACAATTTTTAATTAACGCACTCAGTTGAATAATTTGCTTATCGTTAAGAGCGGCAACTTCAATAATCCATTTTACGATTTTGCCATTTTCCAATCCGAGTTGTGTTCCTTTGATTATTTCCTCTTTTACAAGATCAATTTCACCAATCTTAAACGCTTCGTAATTGCAAACAAAATCCAATTCATCTGTACCATTATCAATAGCTGATTGAGCCTCAAGAAGCTTGTCTTCAATAGCAGACCTACCTTGTGGAAAATCAATTACAGTTCCTATTTGAACTCCTGAACCAGCCTCGGTAATCATATGTTTTGCCAGCGTCACTTGATCAGGCCTAATCATAATTAACTTAAAGTTTTCATCAATAGCCTCTTTAATACATTGCTGTACCACAAGGGTGTTTTCAGCTTCGGACAGTCCTGCCTGTACAGCTGTTTTCAAATATGTAGAATCAAGGAATTGTCTAATATTCATTTTGGAGGCTTTGATTAACTAAAAATTCAAGTGATGGACAAAAATACATTTTATATTTTAAGCAGCTAGTTAAACTTTTTAGTTTTAAATGGCTCGCTTTAAAATCAAAAATAGTGAGCTACTGTGGTGTACTTAAACTAAATAAAATGCCCCAAATAGTAGTGAACTTTTTGGGGCATTTTAAAAATCGTAAATTTTTTTATACTACTCTTCTATTTAAAATCTTTTTTCCAATTATAAGAAGTAGAATTCCTATTATGGCGCCAATCAAATTAGCTACAACATCAAAAACATCTGCTGAACGGGTTGTTGTAAAGATCGTTTGCATTATCTCAATTGCTATACCATAAAACACCGATAGCGAAAAGGCAAACACTAAGGCCTTAGTACTAAAACTCTTGCTGAAGAGTTCATTAAAGTACAAAAACCACAACACCACAAATAGTAGATGAAAAGAGGCATGTACTACTTTATCTAAATTGTTAATTGCTACATAGGGAAGGTCACTTGATTTTATTAAACATAAAAAAAAGATCACCGAAGTCCATAAAACAGCTGCAAATAAAGCACTATTTTTACGCACCAATTAAGGCTGTATACTCCTCACTTGAAAGCAATGCATCATAATCAGCA
Source organism: Flavobacterium sp. (assembly GCF_029242675.1). Lineage (GTDB taxonomy): Bacteria > Bacteroidota > Bacteroidia > Flavobacteriales > Flavobacteriaceae > Flavobacterium. The sequence goes on along the minus strand of NZ_JAQWTM010000333.1, from coordinate 8,845 downwards.
GTGTTTGCAACTTTGATTTTAATCATCCATCCCGCACCGTAAGGGTCTGAGTTTACTGTTTCAGGTGTGCTTTCCAAATCTTCATTGAAAGCGATTACTTCACCAGCCATAGGCAAGAATAAATCAGATACCGTTTTTACTGCCTCAACAGTTCCAAAAACCTCATCTTTTTCTAAAGTTTGATCTAAAGTTTCAACCTCAACGTATACAATATCACCTAATTCTTTTTGTGCGAAATGTGTAATACCTACGATTGCGATATCTCCCTCGATACTAACCCATTCGTGATCTTTAGTATACTTTAAATTTGATGGAATACTCATATAAATTCTTATTGATAATTAATAATTAATTTTTTACTTCACAAATGTAATAATCTTCTATTCAATTCTAGAGAAGAAACTAAAATTAATTCCCGAAATTATAACGAAGCGTAAATCCAGAACGAATGTTAGTCAACGGAAATGAAGTTGAAATAACTGCTTTCGAAAAGGAATGATCGTAATAAAAAATTGCCGTTAAGTTTCTGCTAAACGAATAATCAGCAGTGATTTTCATAGACCATATGTTTTGCCCTCCAGCCAACTGATTGTTGTCATAATCCAAATACCTAACTAAAGTTTGATTATTACGATACGACAAATCCCCTTTTAGGTTGATATCTCCTTTTATTATTCCTGATGGATTATCAGCAAGTCGTGAAGTAAAAATAACATCTTTAAAACGATATCCTAGCCCGACTACGTATTCGATACCTTTAACTTCCGTTAGTAAATTGTTATCAAAACTCATTGACAGCGCACGGTCTTTCTTTATTTCTGTTAGGACCTTCAAAGAACTTTTTAATTCAAAATCCATACGAACTAATGGGCTAAATTGCTCCACTAGGTTAATGTTAGACATGATAATTTTGTTGAAAAAATTACCACTACCATCTACTCCATTTGGAGTCTTATCAAACTCAAAATTAGATCGATATTGATTTACAGTATAGGAAGCTCTGTAATTATGCTGAAGTGAAAAACGTTTGAAATTACGCTTAAACACATCAAAACGCATTAATCCATTGTATTTGATATTCCAGTTAGGAATAGGAACATTTCTAAAAATTCCTAGAGAGACATTATCTGCATTGGCTCCTGAATAAGCTGCTAAAAACGCCGGCAACAATACTGCTTGATTGTTTTTACCGTATCCTATTGGATAACCATCTGCATCGATATTAGCTGGATTATTGACATCGATACCGCGTGCAGTTGCAAGCCTATTGGCCACTACAAACCTATTTGCTCTGAACGCATCAAATGCAGCTGATGCGACCTCATCACTCCTAGAAAATGACGTTTTAATCAATACTGTTGAGACTGAAAACAATCCGTAGGTATAAGGAGAACGTGAATTATATATACCTCCTGCAGATACATCATATTGCTCTGAATAGTTTTCAGACAGCGATCGATCCGCAGTTAAATCAATTTTAAGGTCTGGAAACAAATCAACATTAGCGGTCGATTTGAAAACCTTGTTGGTAACCTGAGTAAAGTTTTGATTAAAATCTTGATAATTTGTCAACCAACCATTTTTAGCCGCTTCATAACGAACGTCGTCCTGACTACCAAAAACGAATCCTAATGAAGGTCGAGACGAACCTAGGAATCCTATACTCGGGGTATAACCTGGTAAAACGGTACCACTATTTTCAGTGTAATTTAATTGTATGTTTTTAACACTAGTCAACACGCCCAATAATCCTTTCATGAACTCATTGCTTTGAGCCGGTGCTTGGTTATTATTGACAATCTTCTCCCCTGGTTTAGGAATAGTTGCTTTTGGTTTTGATACCGTACTTGTTCCTTTTTGGGACAACCCTAAATACTTGTACAGCATCTCCATATTTAAATTGGCGTTCAAATTATTGGAACGTGCATTTTGAATCGTATTTCCTAAATTATAACTAGTGTTATCAATTTCGATTTGAGACAAGGCTGTTGAAGCTCTTTGCCAGCTGTAATCACTCGTGTACGAATAGTTAGCTTTAATAAAACTAAATACCGGAATTTTATTGATTGGAATCTCGTAATTCACAACCAGTTGTTGCATGTGTTGATTAGGAGTACCAATATCCCAATAACTATCCCAGATTGTAAAGCTATCTATAGATTGATTGTTTTGATCTAAATAATTTCGAACAATATTATTTGACGATGCTGTATAACCTAATTTTAATGATTTAGTTAAATTATAGTTGAAACCATACTGATAATTGAACATGAAATTTCTTCTATACAAAGGCTCTAATCCTAACCCTTGCACTTCTACTTGTCGGAATTGCTGACGGTTATATTGCCTGTTTATATTGGTATTAAACGAAATGTTTGAAGGCAAATAATTGAAATTAAAATCACTTAATAATTTCCAATAACTACTTTTCTTGAAGAAGCCCGACTTTTTAAAAGGCTCTACTGGTTTTGGTTGAAAGGTAAAAGCATAGTCCACTGAGGTGCTTGCTTGTTGATCAACATACTGTTCAATTTCATAATCATGGCGTTCGACTTGATTATACGATTGTGAAAATGTGAAATTCTCAGGATCGTATACATGTTGCTTTTGCTCAGGACTACGTTGTTTCCTTACACCAATAACATTAATACTTGTACGCTTGGTGTAATCAATAGCTCTATTATTAATATTACTTCTGTCAGCTTCGTTGGTTGTGTTTTCTAACAGTTGCTTCAGTTTTATATCTTGGTTAAATGGGTCGTATTGTGGTGTTATAATCTCTTCGCCTATTCCATAATTAAATGGAAAATTGATTCCCCACTTTTGCGGAAGCAACTTACCTAAGTTTATATTGGTAACCACATTATATTGTTGAACGTCTTCACGACGTCGTTCATTAGGTCCTTGCTCTACCGTGCCAAAGCCAATAGTGCTTTTCTTACCAGTGGCAGAAACAGTTGCAAAATCAGCTAAATTAGTATCAATATTCAATACAGCCGCCATACCTCCTTGGTTGTCCATATCAGCCAAACGAAGTTCATTAAACCACACCTCTCCTTTAATATCTTGTATGGTTTCCTTACTTTTAACACCAACCATTAAGGTACGAACAAATCCAAAATTAGGATTCCCTTTAATTCCTAGCCTTAATTTATTGATTTTATTTGACAAGTCAGGATCAAGCTGGTCTTCCTCTTGGTAGTAAATTCCGTCAGCAGGTAAGGTGCTCAAATCAATTCCCATTGCCATAATTTTCAACTTGGTTAATAAGGCTAATGAAAGATCAATATTATTATCAGCTGGCCAAACAGCCTCTGCGCTCAAAGGCGAACAATTAGTTTGCGAATTTGACGATGGCGTTGTTACTTTTAACGGTATTTCAATTTGATAAAAATTCTGCGTAAAGTCATTACCAAAACGTATAAATCCTACCATTTGATCATCTCTTAATACAGGTTGGAAAGGCAACGATTCAGCATGTAAAAACATTTTAAGTTTTTTAAATTGACGCATGTCGATACTCACATTTTTAAATACCGCTCTAGAATCTCCTGGCTCTAATCCGTCACCGGAAACACGTAATGACAACGACTGCTCATTTTGATTAATTAAAGTGTTGTTATTATACAATTGCTCTCGACGAACATCCGGAGGAACTATATAATTGACTGGACACCTTTCGTTGTTTTCTTGAATATTTACTGCTAATACATCTAGTGTTGTATTGTCATCCGACACATTCGTATCATTAAAATCTAAGGTATTGGTATACCTTCTCCAATCACCACGAATGAGGTCTAAAGCTCCAAAACGCATGGTTACATTATTAGTAAATCCCGTCATGAACATTCTCATAAAACGGATGGATCTAAAATCAGAAATATTTCCGATTGTATTTTCTGGCTGTGAAACCGGTATTTTAAATTGTATCCATCGTGCATCAGTTACTTCACCGTTAGCGAGTGTTACCTGTGTATTTCGAATATCAGTAATGTAATTTTGTCCCACTGCCATATTAGGCGTCATTTCAATGCTATATTCATAATAAGCATTGATTGTATTCATGGTATTATCCTTATTGACATCTTCAACATCAGGAACTGTGCTAGCTGCCCTATTAGGATTATTAATGTCCACATCTGAATTTCCATCAACTCCATTATAGTTTTTGTAACGGTCTACGATTCCTCCCGAAGTATTTAGATAATACTTGTAATCATCCGCAGCAGGATCCGGATCCGATGCGTAATTAGTATAAACCGCACCTTCTTTTGAATTTGGCAAACCGTCTAAACCTACGTCTTGATTGGCTCTAGTATCAGCATTAGTATCAAAAGCATAAATTAAAGACTGCGAGGCAGGAACATCTCCCCAAATAGGTCTTGGATTAACCAAAATTTGATCAGGCCCTAAACCGTTTTCATATTGTTTTCTTCCATCTTTCAGTACATCCTCTGCTATTTCACCTAGATTAAAGTAAATTTTACCCACATTACTAGGTGCAGTTTTACCGTTACCCACATAAGGATCTAAAATCCAAAGTTGAATATATTCTACATTTCCTTGCTCGAAATTAGTAGAGTTGATTGACCTCATAATACCTCCAAAATTATCTCTTGGGCTTGCAGCAAAATTGGTGCTGTTATTATAAGGACCTCTTTCTGATGGATAATAGGTAAGGTCTAACGTATTGATAACTTGTGACTGCCCTTGCGCGATATCAGTCAATGGGTAGAGTTCCTCACTAAAAATTCTTCTGGTGGAATTAAATGAAAGGTCATCATTAGTAATACCAGCTGGTTTTTGCGCATAAAATATTGGGTCAATAGTATACCACGCCATTTTTGCTCTCTTGAAACCGTAGCTTAAATCATTTGCCGAAGCATTAAAATCATACGTACTACGTGCATTCCTATCCGGTGTAGAAGCTAAGCTCCACGCAAAAGCAGAACGCATATCTATAGTTGATTGCGAACCTTCGAAATCATCTACGTAAATAGTTGATTCTCCCTCAAAACGATCTGCTTTAGGTGTATCTGGCTGCAAAAATGCTACTTCTCCCCTTACCGATAAATTAGAGGGAACATCAGTGTCAATGTTAGGTAATTTATTAACTAATCGTGTTAAAAAAGGGACCTCAGTAGAGAAATTAGTGTTAAGTCCAAAAATAGTATTATTCACTGATTCTTGGCCGAAACTAGACTTTTGGGTATAAGGACGTTCAGACATTTTAATGTAGGTAGCCCCAATCAAAAAGTTATCCGAAATTTTATGTTCGACATTTACTCCAATAAAACGGCGCGTTTGTTGTCCAAAAATAGAATTGTTCTCAACGGAAACGTTGATAGGTGTATTCGAGGCTTGGAGTGAAGGATCTAGAATTTGAACCGTTCCCAATTGATAGTTTACGCTGTAATCAATTCCTTCAATTAAAACGCGACCACCAGCAGTAACCACTACCGATCCTTGTGGCACATTGTAGGCTCCAATTGGTATTCCGTCTGTGGCAGAAGATTTATACTTTCCTCTCAAAAGGAACTTGTTTTTTTCGCTATCTTGTAATGCTCCAGATTGGGTATTGCGGTACATGTTCCTAAAAACATATTTTCTTTGGTTGGCATTATAGGTCGCTACATCATTGTAATTTTCAGCCGAACCTGTATTAGATAATTTAGAAAACAGTAATTCTCCAAAAGGTTCCTTCGTGGTAAAAATTATACGACCGTTCTGTGCGTCTATTGTAATACCCGGGATAAAGTCATAAAAACCATCTCCACCTGCTTGACGGTCATTATTATAATTTAATTTATCTAAATTAAAAACTTGTAATAAAGGAGTTTGTTCTACTTTATTATCAGGCGTTGGGTTTGCTGGAAAAGGACTGCCGTCGACTGCCGAAATATAATTTAAAGGTGATGGATCAGTATAAAGAATATTAAATCTTAAATCTTGTTGCTTAATTTGATAAGCACCTTGAATTTGATAAATATTTTTCATCATCAAATTCCAAACTGGATTTTTTACATTTGTCAAATTACTTTTCAGCATTTTCAAAATCAAACTTTGCGTAATTACCGCTTGTGATGATTGTGGTGTTCCTGTAACTAGGGTCGCATCGACACCATCATTACCAAACTCTCCTACGCGGTACACCTTATCGCCTATAGTGTACTCGTACGCAACAGCTAATATCTCATCATTAGTTAATCGCTGCTGCAAGGAGATGTATCCAAGCTGTGCGTTATAGGTATATTCGTTTGCCGTTAACTTACGGGCATTTTCAAGTTTTGAATAGTCTTGACCTTCACTAACTGTTGCATTGAAACCAGAACTCGCCGTAGCAATTTCTCTAATATTGTTGTTTAAAAGCCCCGTTCCCAGTTTAATTTGTGCCGGATCATAATCGTTATTAGAGTTATCCGCAGGCGAATCAGTAGGGTTGTTGAAAATTCCTGTAGATGGGTCTAAAACTACGACTTCGTTATCAGCAAGTCCCGTTAATCGGGCTTCACCCAAATCCTGAAGTGCAATAACATTCCTAAGGTTATTAGAAGTAGTATTTAATCGTGTTTGTTTATTGGTAACCCAAACCTCTATTCTGGTAATTTGAGCTCTACTATCTACAAAAGGGTAATTTTTAAGAGCGGCATCGTATTTATTTCTAAAATACTGAGAAAGAAAAAAGTGCCTGTCGTTGTCGTAATCTAAAGCAAACATTTCAAAATCCTGAAGCGTACCTCCACCTTGTGAGACTACACTTTTGGTTTGTGATTTTTGCTCTGAGAACACACCTGTTACTGTAGTTTTACCAAATTGCAACTGTGTTTTAACTCCAAATAAACTTTGCGCGCCTCTAATTAAAGAACTGTTTAAAGGCATGCTTACGTTACCAACTTCAATTTTTTGAATGATATCATCTTCTGAAGGTGCGTATTCTAACTTAAATAAATTTTGAAATGCAAAGGTCGATTGAGTATCGTAATTAGCATTTACATTTAATCTCGTTCCTACCTTCCCTACTAGACTCATGCTGATCCTTTGATCAAAATCAAAAGATAGATTCGAGCGATTTCTTGGTGAAAAAGAGGGGTTATCTTGTTTCGTGTATCGGGCTCCCAAATCCATTTCTACAGACCCTGTAGGCTTTACATCGATGGTATTACTACCAAAAATAGATTCAAAAAGACCTGAATTGACATAATATTTAGGTAATAAATCTTTTTTAGCTTCCTCACTACCTTCTTTTTTTCCATCGATAGCATCACTCTTTTTCTTGAAATAATTCCGCATGGATTCTTTCAATACCAATCTCTCGTATTCTTTTGGAGTTAATATTATAGGGTAGTTAATGGAAAACCCGTCTACTGAATTGGTATAGATATACCTATCCGTAACGGGATCATATTTATACGCAGCCAATACACTTTGTGGGTCTTTCAATTGAACTTTTCCAACCGAAAATCCTTTTTTAATTGTATCCTGAGGCTCTTTTTTAACTTGAGCTAGTGATACAAAACCACAAAATAAAACAAGAAAAAAAACAGTAATTTTATGCATACAATTCGAGTTTCTCAATTCCTTTTATAGATTTTTTAATGCTTTTTTAATAATTGATTCCACAGAAGCTTCTGGGTCCTCTTTTACAATTTTTTCAATAATTTTCTCTGAAGTTTTACGAACAAAACCTAAGACCTCCAAAGCAGATAACGCCTCATCTCTGTTTGTATTGCTTTGGACCATAGAAACTTCGTCTAAATCGTACAATTTGAGTACTTTTTCTTTTAAATCGAGAATTACTCTTTGCGCTGTCTTAACTCCAATACCTTTTATGGATTGCACCGTTGAGACATCTCCTGATCCAATTGCCTCGATAATTTGCCTTGGTTCTAAAGAGGACAACATCGTTCTAGCAATACTAGCACCAATTCCTGAAACTGAAATCAGTAGTTTAAATATTTCTCTTTCTGACTTCTCAAAAAAACCAAATAAAGTATGTGAATCTTCCTTTACTTGCAAATGGGTGAATAATTTAATAAAGTCAGCATTTGGCAATAACGAATAGGTGTGCAATGAAATATTAACATGATATCCAACGCCACCGCAGTCTATTACAACTTCCGTTGGAGTTTTTTCTACTAATTTACCTTGTAAGTGTGCAATCATGTTTGATATATTAACGTACTTTATAAATGGATCTGCAAGCTAAATAAAATTAAACTTTAGCTGCTTTTTTCTTTTGCTTTTCTTGTGCATCAATAACTGCAATTGCAGTCATATTTACCATTTCTTCCACACTTGCTCCTAATTGAAAAATATGAACTGGCTTGCTAAGTCCCAACATTATCGGCCCTATTGAATCGATCTTATTCAATTCCTTCAATAATTTATAAGTGATGTTAGCTGAATCTAAATTAGGAAAGATTAAGGTATTTACTTTTTTCCCAGCTAATTTAGAAAAAGGAAACTTCTCTTTTAGCATTTCAGGATTTAAAGCAAAATCAGCTTGTACTTCTCCGTCGATAATTAGATCAGGATGATGCTCATGCAAATAGGCAACCGCTTCTCTCACTTTCGATGCTTTTGAATCCGTCGATGAACCAAAATTAGAAAATGAAACCATTGCTATAACTGGCTCAACACCAAACATTCTTGCAGTTTTTGCCGTCATAATTGCAATTTTCGCCAAATCATCAGCTGATGGGTCGATATTAATTGCTGTATCCGATAAAAACATTGGACCACGAGAAGTCATCATCATGTTTGTAGTAGCAATGATAGAAGCACCAGGCGCCTTATCTACTAATTGTAACATCGGTTTCACCACTGAAGAATAACTTCTAGAATG
>NZ_JAQWTM010000327.1 GCF_029242675.1 Flavobacterium sp. | reverse complement strand
GATTAGTATCATGGTGTATGCCTTTGTTATTCACGCACGCTTCGTGCCTGCTTTGAGAGGTAAATGGATTTTTAACCTAATGAGTATGTTTGCTTTCGTATCGATCTTATTCACGTATTACGGAGTTAATTTTCACTTGGTAGGTTTGCACTCGTACGCAAGTGGAGAGGCTCATTCGCTAAGTTGGATTTGGTATTCACTAGGAACGATTTCGCTAATAGGAGCATTAGCTTATCCTAAATACAAGAAATTTTATAAAAAGTAATAGTTCGATTTAATAGTCGTAAAAAAGGGGTCAAACGAATAGTTTGACCCCTTTTGTATTGATAGTGTTTTAGAAACGTTCTGCTTTAAATATTTCAGCAACCGCTGCTTCATAGTTACGAATGCTTTTTGCTTTTTTTATCTTCTTGTGTACCTTATGTGGGTCTTTGAATATAACAGAGAAGTACTCCCATAAATGGTGCATTTTTAGTAAAATATGCGTTGCACCTGATAAGGACTCACTATAACCGGCATATAAAGTATCATGAAATTCACTAAGAAGATCTACTTTGTTTTTAGGATATTCAACCGTATCATTTTTAATCATTGTTGGTAAGAATGGATCTGCAATTAATCCGCGGCCTATCATCCAATGGTCGATAGTTGGAAATCGGTCCTGCATTTCTTTGAACTTGGTTACCGTGGCAATATCGCCGTTGTAGTATAATTTTACATTGCTTTGGTCTACACAAGTTTGGAAAGCGTCTAAATGAACGCCCCCTTTATAGAGCTGTTTACCCAATCGAGCATGAACAGCGACATTTTTTACTTGATATTTTTCTAAAATAGGTAAAACATCTAAAATCTCGTCGGTAGTATCATAGCCCAATCTCATTTTCATGGATACAATAATGTCCGATTCGTTTTGTACTTTATGTAATATTTGTTCAATTTTTTCTGAATTTTTAATCAATCCAGAACCCATGCCGCATTTAGTAACCATAGGGTAGGGACAACCTAAATTCCAATTTAGTTCCTTATAACCTAACTCTTGCACATATTTTGAAACAAACAAAAATTCATCAGCATCATTAGTGATGATTTGTGGAATAAGTTCAGTAACGGTATTGTTTTCAGGTAACAAATCTCTTTGGTAAGAAGATTTGATAATTAATTTACCATTCAAGCGGATGTAAGGAGCGTAATAAGTATCGATACCACCAAAGAACTTGTGTTGGGCGTTTCTAAATCGGTAATCAGTAAAACCTTGTAAAGGTGAGGATAATAGGGTATAACTCATGAAAAATGTAATTGTGCAAATATAGTCAATGCAATCTAGAAGTAGTACAAACAAAAAAAGACTTTCAGAAGAAAGTCTTTTTTGATATAAATCTATTTTGTTTTATACTTTTCCTAAAGTATATAGTTGTTCCATTGTAGGTGATAAACTTCCTCCTGCTGGTTCAAGTGTGATTCCAAATGCTTCAGCATCGCCGGTATTGCTCACAGCAAACATGCGTTGGGTGTTGCTATCAAACTTATCCAATAAACCAATACTTGTAGGTGTTAGAGGATTCAGTTTTAAGGCCCAAACTTGGTACACCATTCCCTTTGGAGGTTCAGGTAAACCTGCTGCATCCACATATACAACTTGAGTTTCTTTGTTCCAATACACTTTAGCAGAAGACTCTGGCGCAACAGCCTGTCCGCCCAACGCTACAACAGTGTTATTTACATCTCTAATGATTGCTAAGCTAGTCTCTGCTGCCTTATTTTGTAAAGTCAAGGTGTTTAACTCTTGCTCTAATTTTACTTTTTCAGTATTCGAATTGGCTACTTGCGTAGTAGTTTGGTCTAGTTGATTGTACTGGAAACCAATTCCAACCAATAAAACTATTGCTGCAGCCCATCCCACGTACTGTCCCCAGTTTGTTTTTGGCTGCAATGGAATTACTTTAGAGTACTTCAATTCTAGTTTTTCTCTTATTTTATCAAAATTTGCCGCAGATAGGAATGGTGAAAAACTTGATGATAGAGAGACAATAGATTTCTCTATAGCAACAATTTCACTCCTGATTTCTGAGCTTTCTTTTGCTTTTAGTGCTACTTCTTCATTTTCGGACTCTGTAAGTAGTCCGTAAACAAAAAGTTCTAAAATACCTGATTCTATATATTCTTTTGTTTCCATTATACGTTTAGATAATTTCTTAAATCATTAATACAATTACGATTGTGAGTTTTTACTGTCCCTAAAGGAATCGCTAACTCATCAGAGGCCTCTTGCTGAGTATATCCTTTAAAAAACAATAAATCTATAATTTGTATACATTTTGGTTTTAGTCTTTTTACAAAATCTTGTAAACCAATTGTGTCCATTTTATTACCAAGTTTATTGGTGTCCTCAAAGTGATTTACGAAATTATCTGAAGATAGGTTTTTTTGCGTATTGTTAAAGTTTTTAGAACGTAACTTATCGATGGATGTATTCCTTGCAATATTCAAGATCCAAGTATAGAAACGACCTTTACTTTCATTGTAAGAATCTATGTTTTTCCAAATTTTAACAAACACCTCTTGAAGCACGTCTTCGGCTTCCTCCCGATTTTTGACTAAAACATTGATCACTGAAAACAAACTTTTGGAGTACATATCATATAGATGTGTAAAAGCCCTTTCGTCTTTTTTATATACTAATTCTAACAATTCTTCTTGTGTCATATACTTTTATTTACAAATTGCAGTTGGATAGATGCCCTAAACGATGGAGTAAATTTAGTAAATATCCCTCATATATAGCTACTGTTCCCTAAAATATCACGTGATTTAAGGTATTGTTGTATTCTAAAGGTCTGTAGGTGATGCAAAAAAAAAGTTTCAAAATTAAAACCACTTATCACAAAATATCGTAAATAAAATTGTAGTGTTTGATTTTTAACGGCGTCAGGATCTAATTTCATTGAAAATAAGTGCTTTAAAAGTAGGTTGTAGTTAAATCACCAAAGCTAGGATTTTGACGAAAAATCATTTTGATATTCCGATTTTTTAAGATTAAAAGTAGCGACCAGGTAAAGAAAATATTTTGGAAAGCGCACATTTTGTTAGCAAAGGGGATTTTGTATTCGCAAAATGTGTTGTCTTCCCAATAGAAATAAAATAATACTACTCAAAGATATGCTAAGAACGTATTGCGTTTTTGATAGCTGCTATTTGTTTTCCAAATCACGAGATAATTTGGACTAGTACCACAACAAATAGCAGTTATTAAACAAGGGTTGAAATAAAGATTTAACGTGGGATTTATTATTTTGAAATCCCAAATTGCTGGCAAATAAGGTAATCTAAATGCTACTTTATCCATTCAATGGGTAATAAAATATCACACCAGAACGGATTGTTTGTTTTGTTAGTTAAGCCTAACGTTCTTTTTTTGAACGTTGGGCTTTTTTTTAACTATTGTTTGACCTGAAAAAAGCTATTATTGCCAGTCTATTTATTATCAATTAGTTTAATTTTGTTAAAAGAAGTGAAATGAAAAATGGACTTTTAATTGTTGTTCTTTCAATACTATTTTTAGGTTGTCAAAACAAATCGAAAACCAATAAAGAAATTAAAAATAAAACAGAACAGACTATGCATAAAGAAAACCTACATCAATTTAAAGTAGTAGACTTGTCAGGAAATGAATTTGATTTCTCTACTTTAAAAGGTAAAAAAGTGATGATTGTAAATACAGCTTCAAAATGTGGTTTAACACCTCAATATGAGGGTTTAGAAGCGATTTATAAACAATATCAAGATCGGAATTTTATTGTAATAGGCTTTCCAGCCAACAACTTTGGAGCACAAGAACCAGGAACTAATACCGAAATCGCGGCTTTTTGTAAACGAAACTATGGTGTTAGCTTTCCAATGATGGAAAAAGTATCTGTAAAAGGGGACGATATGTGCGCTGTTTATCAGTTTTTGACTCAAAAAGCAAAAAACGGTGTTGCGGATTCAGATGTTGAATGGAATTTTCAAAAATATTTGATTAATGAAAAAGGAGAGCTCGACAAGGTTATAAAACCACAAGTCGCACCAAATGATCCTGTAATAACAAATTGGATCGAAGGATCCTAAGGTTTAAGATTTTAAAAATGGCTTTTCTAAACAGAAAAGCCATTTTTTTATTCTAGTAGTAACTGCACAAAAACAGAGTGTAACCAACGATCAAATTTATATCCGGATTCCTTAATGATTCCAACGGTTTTAAAACCAAATTTTTCATGGAAATCAACGCTGCTTTGGTTTTCAGCGTCAATGACTCCAATCATCGTATGTAATCCTTGCTTTTTAGCAATTGCAATTAACTCCGTTAGTAGCAACTTACCAATGCCTTTTCCGTTATGTTCTTTTTGGACGTAGACGGAATGTTCGACAGTAAATTTATAAGCTTCTCTAAAACGAAACTCACTGTACATTCCATAACCTACTGCCGCACCATCAAGTTCAGCTATTATTACCGGAAAGCCTTTGGCAATCTTATCGTCAAGGATCGCTTTTTGCTGTTCAAAGCTCCTCGTATTGTAATCGTACAAGGCTGTAGAGTGTAAAATATTATAGTTGATGATGTCTAAAATAGCTTGCGTGTCCTCTATTTGGTAAGGTCTAATTTTTATTTCCATTACAATCGTAAATTTTGCTTTCAAATTTAAGAAAACTATTTAAGAATAAGGAAAAACCTTTAC
>NZ_JAQWTM010000325.1 GCF_029242675.1 Flavobacterium sp. | reverse complement strand
TACTGGAAAAACTGATAGTCCTGCAAAAACAGGTTAAATACTTTTAAAAAAAAAATATTATCATGGTAAGTAATTTTTCACGTACATAACAAAAAATAATCTTTTAGGAAACGAATAACTAATTATGATGTAATTCAAATTTTGGACTGTCGGTGAAATTGTCCGATAGCTTATATAGGAGGTAAGTCGTTTCACATAAAAACATCAGTATATTAATGAATTAATGCAGTTTCTGATCTGCCATTTTAAATTTAAATTCGTTGCAGATAGTTCTGGCAACCGTACCCAATAACAAGAAATGAAACCTCTTAAATAGTATACACTCGACTATTTTTATAAATTGTCATACTATATTTCTAACAGTATATACCTTTTTATTGGTGATTATTGCTAGTTGAGATCTACACAAGATAAATATTTTGTTTTCTTAGTTACTTGGAAAATTCGTATTGAGTAATACGTGGATCCTCCATATAAATCAAGAAATTTACTTTGCGTCTCATTACCATTATATATTGGTTTAAAATGTTTTGCTTTCTTATGAAACGCATAAAGTATCATAACGATAAGTGACTTTTAGTAGTAGAGGTCTTGAAATGTTTTTAATTGGCTTACTGTCTAAAGTACAACTAGAAGGAAGAAAACAGTCAATTGTGACTTTTTTAATTGACTAATTTCGGATTATTACCAACATTTTAAACTTTAACTAAAAAAGCCTGTTTATGAAAAGAATTGGCTCGTTTTTGACAATAATCTAAGGAATAACCTTTTGTAATTTTGACAAGGAGTTATTAGCAAAGATTTGATCTTTATGATTTTACAATTACATGACTCTAAACTTAAATTGCAGAAGTCATGAAATTTAATGAAAGAATTAAGAGTATCGTTCTAGAGACAATTTGCTTACTATTTGTTCTGCTATTTGTATATGCTGCAGTAAGTAAATTATTGGATTTCGAGAACTTTCGGATCCAGTTGGGCCAGTCTCCCTTACTAAGCGCTTTTGCTGGAATTGTAGTTTGGTTGGTTCCTCTGACAGAATTATTAATTGCACTACTGTTGTTTTTAAATAGTTACAGACTAGTAGGCCTTTTTGCTGCTTTTAGTTTGATGATTATGTTTACGGTTTACATATTCATTATTTTAAATTATAGCTCGTTTATACCGTGCTCTTGTGGTGGTATTCTAGAAAAAATGGGATGGACTGAACATTTAATTTTTAATGTCATATTCGTATTACTGGCTTTACTTGGAATTATTATTGTGGGAAAAAGCACTTCTGTCAAATCCATTAAATGGTCTCGGTTAGTTTATTTTGGAGTTTTTACGACTGCTGTCGTAAGTACGGGAACTGTAATTCTAATTTTTAACCTGTCGCAAGAGATAAGTAATACACGAAACAATTTTATTCGCCGTTTTCCCGGCAATGCTACAAAAGTCAATGAGATTAATCTTAAATTTAGTTCGTATTACTTTGCTGGCGTTACTGATAAATCGATCTATTTAGGTAATTACACAGCTCCGCTGTTAGTAACAAAATTGGATTCTGTTTTAAAGAACAAAACCGAATTTACAATTAAACCGAATCGCGTAAATTATCCTTTTCAATCAGTTCAAGTTCGAGTTTTGCCGCCAAATTTTTATCTCATTGACGGATCAGTACCTATTATCTATATGGGAAAAATAGACGATTGGAAAGCATATGTAAAATGGAAGGGTTCAACCACTTTCTCCCATTACCAGCTCATGGATTCAACAACTTTAGCTGTTCGTTCTAATAATACCTCAAGTGGAGAAAGTGAACTTGGTACTTTGAAGTTTGATGAAAATGCCAAAACATCATTTAATACAAGCTTACTTCAAAAGCAAATTGATGGTATTTTCGACGTAGATGGTAGTTTGCACTTCGATATAAAAAGTCAAAAACTAATATATATTTATTTGTACAGAAACCAATTTATTGTGGCAAATCGATACTTAGAGCTTGACTACCGTGGTAAAACAATTGATACAGTAAGCAAGGCTCAAATTACAGTTTCAACTGTGAAAATTAGAAATGAAATGAAACTTTCAGCCCCTCCATTAGTGGTAAATAAATCTAGTTCAGTTTATAAAAATTTGCTATTCGTTAATTCAGCCTTGTTAGGCAAGTATGAACCGCAGGAAATGTGGAATGAAGCAAGTATCATAGATATTTATAATATTGATTCAAATTCTTATGAAGGTAGTTTCTATGTCTATAATATTCAAAAAAGTAAGCTTAAAAACTTCTTCGTTATAAATGATAATTTTTACGGATTCATAGGTGAGTATCTAGTTCATTATAAGCTAAGTAAAACTATGCTAAAAGCGTACAAAAAATAAATGAGTCATTAAAATATACTGCAGTGTCAGGGTAAGGTCGAAAACCTGTAATAGAGTAGACCGTTAATAATTTTAAATTTATTATTATGAAAACAAATTTTGCAAAGCAGGTTTTACCTGTTGCCGTATTTGCTCTTGCGATAGCAGGTGCATTTACTACTAATGCGATGAATCAGCGTTCCAAAACAATTGCTCCAGTTCAGGGTTTTATTAAATTGAACCCGCAAGCAACATCTTGTGAACAACGTGACATGTGTTCGAATATAAATAATGGAATTGTTTGTACCGTAGGTTTAGTGCCAAATGGTGCACAACTTTTTGGTAAAAATTCGTCGGGACAATGTTCAGTGCCTATTTACAGACCATAATTCCATAGTTTGTACAAATGGCAATGCAATTCCAGTTAAGGAATTGCATTGCTTTTTTATTGAAAATTAATTATTGTTAAATTAATTTTTACTGTTGCCTTTCAAGTAGTAATCAAACCACGCTTCAATTTTTTTGGTTAGATCTTGTTGGTTCAATCGATCTGATAAAACATGACCTTCGTTTGGATAAATCAATAGAGTATTTGTTTTTCCAAGTCGTCTCAATGCTAAATAAAACTGCATACTCTGATAATAATGCACTTGACCATCCTGTTCACCTGACCAAGATAATAATGGCGTAGTCACTTTATCAGCATAATAAATAGGAGAATTTTTAAGATAGCCTTGATAATCTTCATAAAGTGAATTTCCTATTCGCAATTGTCCAAATTCATAGTGCCAAAAGTTGGGTTTTTGATAATTTGGAGAAGTCCAAAGATACCCGCTGACAAAATCGTTAATAGCAGCTCCTGCGACAGCAGTGGTAAACATATTACTTTGGGTGATGATGTAATTTGTTTCGTATCCACCGTATGAATGCCCGATAAGACCAATTCGTGAAGAATCAATACGCTCACTTGCAATAATTTTTTTGGTAGCAGCAATCACGCAGTCTGTTGCAGAAGCACCGGGATAGCCAACTTCGTACGCGATATCGGGTAATAAAACAAAGTAACCTTTTGATGTTAGATTGGCAATATTAAACCCGGTAGGATTGTTATCTGATGGGTTAACGTAGGTATATAATTCTTTTGCTAGCTTTTCGTAAACATAGACAATTAAAGGGTATTTCAGCGTTGGATCGTATTTCGCAGGATAGCATAAAACTCCATTTAAAGCACTGCCTTTGGCGTTAGTGTATTCTATTAATTTAGAGTATCCCCAATTGTATTTGAAATGCTGGGGATTGCTTTGAAAAAGCACTTTTTCTTTAGACTTTTTTGTCTCTCTAAAAACAAGTTTTGGAGGGGTATTAAAATTTTCCTCTACATAGACAAAGTTATTATTAGTGGTAGTAGTTACAAATTGAGAAGTGCGCATTTTTTTATCTACCAAAGTTTGTAATCCTGTTTTTTTATTCCAAAAACAATAACCTGTATGATCTAATGATTGTGTTTTGATAATTAACGTTTCTTCTGGCTTAAAGGATGCTTTATAATTTCCTGCATCATAATTCATCTTTGATAACTGGTTTTTCGATGACATGATAATTCTGTACACCATCTTATTTTTTCTGCCATTTGTCAATCGAAAAGCTTTCGACTGATCAATATCAATACACCAAATATCATACTGGTCATAAATGAAAAGTGTTTTGTCTTCCGGAATCCATCCAGGGTTGCCAAACGGTGCCGATTCTTCTGGCCAGTCCGAATTTTGATCAGAAAACGCCACATTAAGATCTTTTGTTAAATTTTTATGTAGTCCGCTTTCCATATCATAAACCCACCAATGTTTGTTTTTAAAATAGACGATATGCTTTTCATACATCGACACAGAAGTACCTCCTTCATTTCCTAATTGTTTCTGAAGTAGTATTTTTTTCTCTCCTGTTTCCAAATTGGCAGTATAAATATCCAATGGTGCATCATAATTTGCTTGCGGTTCATAGTGGTCCGAATTATACACAAAAGCCTGTTTTTGGTCTTCGCTCAGCATTACTTTTGGAAATTCATTATTTGTAATTTGGCTGTAACGATTTTCTTTTGGCCACCATACTGCTACTTTAGCTTTGTTATTCCAATCATCAATTTGTATTTTGGCAGGATAAAGAAATTTATCTTGTGAATTCCAAACTTGTACTTGAGAAGGATCAGACGGCACAACTTCTTTTTGCAAACCGAAGAATACTCTTTTACCATCCTTTGAAATGCTAAGATTTGCGAATGAAGAAGAAATGATTTTCATATCTAACGGAAATTTATCATGCTCTGCTGAATCAAATAGGTATGATTTACTT
>NZ_JAQWTM010000318.1 GCF_029242675.1 Flavobacterium sp. | reverse complement strand
GCCGGGAACAATTAAGCAGCTAGTTCAAAACTACCTAAACAAAAATGTAGTGCAGGTCAGTGCTAATATGGAAACGGTAGGAAATCAAGGCATCGATCACGAGTATATAGTAGTTGATCCCATTGAGAAGCTTGATGTATTAATGCATTTCTTGAATTCGAGAGAAGGAGAACGCGGAATTATTTTTTGTAAAACCAAAGCAGCTGTAAACAAACTAGCAAAAAACTTGGCGATTAATCGTTTTTCATCTGGAGCCTTGCACGGGAGTCTGTCACAGGGGATTCGTGATCGTATAATGGAACAATTTCGTGAAGGGCACATCAATATTTTGGTTGCCACAGATCTTGCTGCCAGAGGTATCGACGTCAAGGAAATCTCATATGTTGTAAATTACCATCTACCTGATGCTTATGAAGCTTATGTACACCGTTCTGGTAGAACAGCGAGAGCAGGAGCCAAGGGACTTTCATTAACCGTATTGCAACCCGAAGAAGAGAAAGAAATTGCTGATTTTGAAAAGGAATTAGGGATTAAATTTACGCAATTCAAGAAGCCTAGTACATCTAGTATTGAAGACAATAATACACTATTGTGGGCCAAACAAATTTTTAAAACGAAACCCAACCACGAAGTTGATACCGAATTGAAAACAAAAATTAAGACGGTTTTTCACCATTTGACTAAAGATGAACTGATCGAAAAGTTATTGGCTAATTACATTTTGCAGAATAAAAATGAACCAGTAGAAAAACCAGTCAAAAGACAAAAAATGAAGCAGAAGTAAAAACTGTTTGCTTTTAATAATAACCATTATAAATCTTCCGGGAGTTTGTAATGGTTTTTTTTATGTTCTATATGCTACTATTTTTTAAAAACACATAAAAGGAGCTTCCTTCTCCTTGAATACTTTCGGCCCAAATTAAGCCGTCGTGCTGTGCTATGAAATCGCGGCACAAAAGCAATCCTATACCAGTACCTCTCTCAGCTATATGTTCGTCATTATTTTGAGTTGTACCATCATCAAATAAGGTTTTCAATGTAGCGGCGCTCATGCCTACACCGTTATCAGAAACAACTAAGGTTGTTCCTTTATGATTAATATATGAACTTATAGAAATGGTGTCAGCAGAACTTGTGAATTTTATTGCATTAGAGACTAAATTACGGACAACGGTTTCGATCATATTTTTGTCTGCTATGATATCATAATTTTCAAAAACATTTAAATTTATTGTGACCTCTTTACTACTTGCCACCTCTAAAGGCATGGCAATGGCTTGTTTTATAAGAGCGTTTAGGTTAATTTCTTCAGGTGAAAAATGTATCTCATTTGTTTGCGAAAGCGACCATTCTAATAGGTTCTGTAACAAATTATAAGTCTTTGTAGAGGTGTCATAAATGGCAGTAACAAATTTCTCTTTCTCTATTTCTCCAAGTTCGTTTTGTTGCTCTTTCAAAATTTGACTTAAACCAATTAAGGCATTAAAAGGAGATCTCAAATCATGAGAAATAATAGCAAATAACTTGTCTTTTGTTGCATTTGCTTTTTGAAGTTCTTCATTTTTTTTAATTGACAATTCCTGCTGCTGTCTGTAATTTGTCTTTAAATAACGAATGGTTAAAAAGATTGTCAGTAATAAAATTCCTAACGTTAAAGCAGTATCTAAATATCTAAAAGAAGGTTTTTCATAATGTACATAAATCATATCTGGATAGGAATATTCTAAATAAAGTAAGGTATAGGCGATAGCTAGTTGGAACAGCATCCAAAATAGCAGTTGTTCTTTTTTAACAATGGAGGCATAAATTACAAATGTTATGGCAAAAATCAGTATGATAGGGCCATCTATACCGCAATTAAAGAGATATCCAATAACCAATACAAAGGAAATGCAAACAGCAAAAATGGCAAATGTTGCACGAGATTGCTTTTTGTATCTTGAGAAATAAAATAAAATCAGTAATAAAATTAAGGCTACCAGAAGTACGTAACCAAAGATTAGTAGACCTAAGAAAAAGTTAGCGGGAAAGGAAATTAAAAGTACAAGTGAAGTAATTAAACAAACGCCATGAAAAATTCTCCTCTCTAGAGAGAAATATTCTTTAGTTCCTATTAGATTTAGCCACTTTTGTTTGATGTTCATAAATAACATGTTTAGTACAAGTTACAAAAAAAACTCATTTATATTAAAAAAGATAAGGTATTAATTATGAATGTATTATGTAGCATAATCTAATTTTAACCCTTTTTTAATAGTTTATGATTACATCTCTTTTAAAAATTCTTTATATTTAGT
>NZ_JAQWTM010000301.1 GCF_029242675.1 Flavobacterium sp. | reverse complement strand
GTTAACTGCTATGATTTCATAGAAGAAACATACTTCAACACAAAAAAACTATCTTTTCCAAAAGGAGTTGTTGTAGTAACTATGCCGAGTTTAAGTGATACGATGACCGAAGGTACCGTAGCAACTTGGTTAAAGAATGTTGGAGACAAAGTAAATGAAGGAGACATCTTAGCTGAAATCGAAACGGATAAAGCAACAATGGAGTTCGAATCATTCAATGAAGGAACTTTATTGCACATCGGAATCGAAGCGGGTAGCACAGCTCCAATTGATAGCTTATTAGCAATCATTGGACCTGCAGGAACTGATATCTCAGAAATTGCATCCAACTTTAAAGCGGGTGCAAAAACAGAAGAAACTGAAAGTACTTCAGAGTCTGCAAAAGCAGACAACGAAACTACTACAGCTCCAATAGTACAAGAAGAAAGTACTGACGGAAAAAGAATATTAGCATCTCCACTAGCTAAAAAAATTGCTAGTGACAAAGGAATACAATTAAACCAAGTTAAAGGTTCTGGAGAAAACGGACGTATCATCAAAAGCGATATCGAAAATTTCACACCAGCAACCAATACGACGCAACAACCGGCTGCTGCACCAATTGCAGCTCCAACGCCTACTGAAACAGCTAGCGCAGCTGCTGCTCCTGCACCAAAAGTGTTCGTGCCTGCTGGAGAAGTATTTACTGAAGAAATCAAGAATTCGCAAATGCGTAAAATCATTGCGAAAAGATTAGCTGAATCATTGTTTACAGCGCCTCATTACAACCTGACTATCGAAGTTGCGATGGATGATGCTATGCAAGCAAGAACAGCTATCAATAGCCTACCAGATACAAAAGTTTCATTCAACGATATGGTTATCAAAGCATGTGCAATGGCTTTGAAAAAACATCCAAAAATCAACTCTCAGTGGAAAGAAGATGCAATCACCATTAATCACCATGTGAATATTGGAGTTGCAGTAGCTGTAGAAGATGGATTAGTTGTTCCTGTATTGAAGTTCACCGATGCAATGAGCTTGTCTCAAATTGGTGGAAGCGTGAGAGATTTAGCTGGAAGAGCGAAAAACAAAAAACTACTACCTACTGAAATGGAAGGAAGTACGTTTACCGTTTCTAACTTAGGAATGTTTGGAATCGTAGAATTCAATTCTATCATCAACCAACCTAACTCAGCAATCCTATCTGTAGGAGCAATTGTAGAGAAACCAGTCGTTAAAAACGGCCAAATTGTTGTAGGTAACACCATGATGCTTTCATTAGCTTGCGACCACCGTACCATCGATGGAGCAACGGGAGCACAGTTTTTACAAACACTAAAACAATACATTGAAAGCCCAGTAACTATGCTTGCATAACTACTGCTATTTTATAAAAACTAAACCCGTCTCGAGCAATCTTGACGGGTTTTTTATTTTGGCATGACCCCACTTCCACTACCGTTCCAGCGAGGTCGGGCTTTACGCTAAATCTTTTATTTCGTTCTCACTTCATAAAAGGATATCGCTGCAATCCCTCATGCAAAAGAAACATACTACAGATTATATTTTTAACTTCGTCACTAACAATTTCACTTTTATTGTCTTTAAAAGAGAACACTACATAAAACTACTATATCTATGAAGAAATATTTTATCGAGCCGAAAGAAGGCTTCTCACAAGCCGTCATTACAGAAACCACGACTACTAAAACAATTCACATATCCGGCCAAATTGGCGACGGCAACAACCTAGAAAGCCAAACGACTAGTACATTCCGAAACCTAGAACAACAGCTTTTAAATTGCAATGCAACCTTTAAGGATGTAGTAAAAATGACAACATACATCGTCAACTTTAACCCTGAGCAAGACTTGCCTATTTTTAGAAAAGTGAGAAAAGAGTTTTTAGGAGAAAGCAATTATCCTGCTAGTACATTAGTTGGTGTTTCCATACTAGGAAAAAGAGAATGTTTAATTGAAATGGAAGCAATTGCTATAATTGAAAAAACTAACCTCTAAGATTTCTGACTAAAAAGCGAAAAATAATTGGAGTACTAATTATATCGCCGTGATCTTTTAAAAAGACAATGCAATTCTATAAACAACCACAATACAACCCTAACAATTTGTCATTTTAACGAAGGAATAAAAGCAACACGCTCACATATTGATGATTCCTAATTCATAATATGGTGAAATAATCATATAAACATACATAATGCACTCCTTGCTATTTGTCATTCTGACGAAGGAAGAATCCAATCAACGCGCTCACATAATGGAGATTCTTCGTTCCTCAGAATGACGAAATAGCTAAATACCAAAAATTGTAACTCCGACTTTAGATAGCACTAAACTACAAGAGCGCATAATGGAGATTCTTCGTTCCTCAGAAAACCAAAGTTATGCTGCAATAAAATCATTGTAATTCATCCCCAACTATTTGTCATTCTGACGAAGGAAGAATCCAATCAACGCTCTCACATAATGGAGATTCTTCGTTCCTCAGAATGACAAAATAGCTAAATACCAAAAATTGCAACTCGGACTTTAGATAGCACTAAACTATAAGAGCGCATAATGTAGTTTCTTCGTTCCTCAGAAAACCAAAGTTATGCTGCGATAAAATCATTGTAATTCATCCCCCAATATTTGTCATTCTGACGATGGAAGAATCCAAACAACGCGCTCACATAATGGTGATTCTTTGTCACTAAACAAGATAAAATAATCATATAAACACCCCCATTATGCTACCTGCTATTTGTCATTCTGACGAAGGAAGAATCTAAACAACGCGCTCACATAATGGAGATTCTTCGTTCCTCAGAATGACAAAATAGCTAAATACCAAAAATTGTAACTCGGACTTTAGATAGCACCAAACTATAAGAGCACATAATGTAGTTTCTTCGTTCCTCAGAATGACAAAATAAACGACTCATGATTCAAGACAATTTCTACTATATACACCCAAAATTGTAATTCTGACGAAAGAAGAATCTAAACAACGCGCTCACATAATGGAGATTCTTCGTTCCTCAGAATTACAAAATAACTACATACCAAAAATTGTAGTTCCGACTTTAGATAGCACCAAACTATAAGAGCGCATAATATAGTTTCTTCGTTCCTCAGGATAACAAAATAAACATATCATGATTTTAAACATTTTCTACCATACACGCCCAAAATTGTCATTCTGACGAAGGAAGAATCTAAACAACACGCTTACAAAACGGAGATTCTTCGTTCCTCAGAATGACAAAATAAACGAATCATGATTCTAGAAAATTTTTACCATAAACGCCCAAAATTGTCATTCTGACGAAGGAAGAATCCAAACAACACGCTTACAAAACGGAAAAGTTTTTGTCACTAAACAAGATAAAATAATCTTATAAACACCCACTATATGCTACCTGCTATTTGTCATTCTGACGAAGGAAGAATCCAAACAACGCGCTCACATAATGGAGATTCTTAGTTCCTCAGAATGACAAAATAGCTAAATACCAAAAATTGTAACTCGGACTTTAGATAGCACCAAACTATAAGAGCACATAATGTAGTTTCTTCCTTCGTCATAATGACAAAATAAACGACTCATGATTCAAGACAATTTCTACCATATACACCCAATATTGTCATTCTGACGAAGGAAGAATCCAAGCAACGCGCTCACATAATGGAGATTCTTCGTTCCTCAGAATGACAAATAAACAGGAACAAACTTCAATTTAAAAAAAATGGAGCAAAGCACATAAGCAACACTACTCTCTTGCTACTTATTCTTTTCCTCGATCCATTTAGACATGTACTTCGTGCTTCTTAATGTATGGTGCTGCAAAAGCTCTCCCATAAAATTATTCAAACGATGTTGAGGCAATTCCTTCAATAGTTTTTGAATCTTGGATTCAAAATTGGCTTCGAACACGCTTTTTAAGTAGCGCTTCCTTACTATTTCTAAGCCTTTAATTCGAGCAGTTTCCCATAGTTTTTCATTACCATACAATTCGACTGCTTTTACAGCAAAAAGGGCAGGATCATCCGTGACTGCGCCATTCCAAGGCAACGCTCCATGCATGGATTCAGCACCTATTGCGGTCGTAACACTAGGCGTACCACATTGCATTGCTTCCAACAATTTACCTTTTATTCCGGCTCCAAATCGCAAAGGCGCGAGAACCATACGTGCCTTCATTACAACCTCTTTTGTATCAGCGGCACGACCGTGAATTAAAAATCCATTTTTTACATCGTGTAACTGCAACACCTTTTGAGAAGGATAAGCTCCATAAATATTTAAAACCGCATCCGGCAGCTGCTTTCGTATCAAAGGCCAAATCACTTCTTTGAGATACTGTACTGCATTCCAATTGGGCTCATGAAGAAAATTACCAATAAAAACAAAACCAACCCTATCATTGAATTTCGGCAAACTATCAAGAATAGGAAAATCATGATCGTCCTGCAGTAATGGAAGATAAAATAATAATGAAGGATCAATCTTAAAAGTAGTTTGTAACAACTCCATTTCGTATTCAGAAATCATTAAGGTTAAGTCGCAACGTAGAATACTTGCTATTTCCCGTTTGGCTACTTCCTCAATTAGTAGATCATTAATTGTAAAATGGCGGTTTTGCTTAACTGCTTTTTGTCGTGCTAAACGCAAACAATGTAAGTCTTCAGTATCTAAAAGACGGACTGCTGTAGGGCAACTGTCTGCAACACGCCAACCAAATTGCTCTTCGATCATAAACCGATCGAATAAAACTATGGAAGGATTCAACTCTTTCAAAAACGAATCAAAGCTGTCAGAGTTCAGTACAATTGATTTTTTATGGACCTCAAATACACTCAAATCAATCATAAATTCGCTGTCCTGCGCTGGACTTGCAAAAGTAATGGTATACCCTTGTTTTTGAAACAAAGCAATTAATTGCATCATTCGCCCACCCGCTGCAGAGGAATTAGGCTCAGGCCAAACAAAACCAATAATTAAAAGTGATTGCACGGTATAGCGATATAAATTAGTAGTGCAAAGTAAATGTATTTCCAATGAAATACGCTTGCCTTGAATTATATATTAAACAGCTAATTCGAATTATCATTTTTAAAAAAAATATTCTAGTGGGGATTTTGCGTGAGGGACAGGAGTGAAAATCCTTTTTTGGGGCTTTTTTTAGACCCAAAAAAGATTGTAATGTATTGCCCGACCCGCGCTTTTTAGCGGGTCACGCCCTAAAGAACAAAATAGGATTGCGTTATGAAACTTTACTTATTTAGAAAGAAAACCTTAATTTTGTAGAAACTAAAAAGTTAGGAGATGCTAGGATTAAAATTAGTAACAGACCCACGATGGGTAAATATAGTGGAATCAAATATTGAAGAGATACTGACTGATCACGCATGGTGCGAGCAAAAAGCAGCTTCGAATGCCATCAGTTTGATCACCCAAAACTCTGAAAAAGAAGAATTAATAACCGAATTAATGATCATTGCCAGGGAAGAATTAGAGCATTTACAAATGGTTCACGACCTAATTAAAAGCAAAGGATTGAGTTTGGGCCGCGAACGTAAGGATCATTATGTTAATGAATTATTTAAATTCATGAAAAAAGATGGTAGCCGCAACGATGCTTTATGTGAACGATTACTTTTCTCAGCTATGATCGAAGCAAGAAGTTGTGAACGTTTCAAGGTTTTGTCTGAAAATATTAAAGATGCAGAACTCGCTAAATTTTACCGTGATTTAATGATTAGTGAAGCGGGACATTACACCACCTTTTTAGGTTTCGCCCGCAAATACGCCGACAATATTGACGTGGACAAACGATGGAAAGAATGGATTGAATTTGAAACATCGATTATTACAAACTATGGTAAAAACGAAACCATTCACGGCTAACTTAAATCAGTTAGGCTTATTCTAATAAAAAAAAGGATACCGTTTTTGAGAGGGCACTGAAAAAGTCCTCAACAAGTAAATTTTAAATAAAAAGTGGTAAAATTGAAGCGAGTTATGCTTTCAATTTCACCATTTTTTTTGTATTTTGTCTTATCATAAAACCCCAACATGGTAGGCCAGCAACAAACAT
>NZ_JAQWTM010000300.1 GCF_029242675.1 Flavobacterium sp. | reverse complement strand
CAAGCTGCGAAACGTTGGCAGAAACCTTGGAGCTACACGAAATTCATAAATAATAATAACTAAAAAGTAATAAATAAAGTATTTATGCGTTATAAAAAATATTCAGAACTTATGAATTGAGGGAAAAAGTGAAAAATAAACCCAAAGAAAAAATTGACACATAAGGAATAAAGTATATGCCGAAATGAAAAAGAAAACTATATTTGTTTAATTAAAAATAATTTAGATATGAATTTAGAAAATCAATTATTGCAAAAATTTCAAGTTGAAGAACTTGAAAAACGTTATGAAATGAAAGCATGGATATCTGATGGAAGCACTAGTGCTGAAGGTGTTATTGACCAAGCTCCAACACCTAATGATCCATTAGGTCCAATGCAAGATTATCCAGCTGTTAAAATAACAATTGGGTTTTAATTAACTTAACATACCAAACTTTTTAATTAAGTTTGGTATGTTTTAATTTTTTTTAATATGAAATACTATTTTTTCTTACTTTTTTTCTTATTTAATTTAAGTCTTTATTCACAAGAAAACTCTATTTTTTGGAAAATAGAAAAGGATTCCATTACAAGTTATTTACTAGGGACTGATCATTTATTTGGTAAATCATTTATTGATAGAAATGAAAAAATTATTATGGCTCTTAAATCAAGCCAATTAGTTTTTACCGAAAATATCAAATCAGCTGACTCGATAGTAAATAGTAGAAATTCTTCAAATATTATTGAAAATTTAACATCGGATGAAAAAAACAAACTTCTTGAAATATTTGACAAAAAGGTAAACATAAATAATTTATCATTAAAAGAACTAATTCTAACAACTGATAAGTATTGGAGTATTTTTTCTTGTTTTAGTAATAAAGAAAGGAAAGATAAAATTCTTATGGATGATTATATTAAGAAATTATCCTCAACATATAAAATAAAATTAGTTGGATTAGAAGACATTAGCGAGACATTAAATTTTTTAGAGAGGGAATACTTGAATGGGTATACTGACGAAAAACTTATATCTATTTTAAAATATAAATTAGATGGTTTTTCTAAAAATCTAGCTCACAATAATTGTTCTATTCATGAATTATATAGAAATAAATTATATAATTTTAATTTTAATGATGTAGGAGATACAAAACTTTTAGATAGTAGAAATTTTATTTGGATTCCTAAAATTATTTCTGAATTAGAAAACAAAAAAAAGGTTTTTATTGCTGTTGGAATTGCACATTTAGACTATAAAAACGGTCTGATTGAACAGTTAAAACAAAAAGGATATACTATAACGCAAATTATACTATAAAATATTATGAGAAAAATTTCTATTTTATTCTTGTTTTTTTTATCATCAGTATTGTATTCTCAAACTGACACTTTACATAAAAAAAATTTAAAGAAGTTTTTTATGTTGTCTCAAAACAATGATACAATTAAAAAAATTTCATTAAAATTTGATTTTAAGGACAATTCTAAAGAATTGTTTTCGGTTTATAATCAAAATACTAAATTAAATGATGTTTTTATGATAAAAAAAGACACATCAAACCAAGTAAAATCGACAATTAATTTCAATAATAACTTTCGAAACCCTAAAATTGATTCATTCAATCCTTATGGTGCTAGTGATGCTAAATCTGGCTTGATTATTGGAGCAATTGGAGGTTTTTTTAGATCCATATTTAACACTGATTAACTTTAACTCTTTAGTGAATTTTATAATTTATGACTTTTCAAGAGTACATTGAAAGTTTGTTTATCAACAACATCTACAAAGTTCAAATATTGGACAAAAAAATAATAGAAAGTAATCCATCTTTTTATCAAAAATACGCATCTCTTTTTGCGAAAACCCATAAAATATTAGAAAAGGATTTAAGTCTGCTAGATATTGCAGGCTTCTTATATTATAAAGCAACTTTATTAACTGATAATTTAATTGACGAAAAAGATTTTTCAAAGTTTGCACAAATCACTATTTGTCAAGAAGAAAGTATCAAAATTTTAACAAGTATATTTAGCCTAGAAAACAATTTCTGGTCTCTTTGGAATAAAAGAAGAGATGAATATTTTGAAGCCATCTATTTAGAAAAACAATTCTCAAAAAAAGATATTGTATCATTAAAAGAATATGAAACTTTAGCTGATAAAAAATCGGCTTTTGGAAAAGTTGCAATTGATGCTCTACATAGCATTGACAATAGGAATAATGCCGTTTATCAAAAATTATTGCTATCTCATAAATATTTTTCAATTGCTTTTCAATTAAATGATGATATACAAGATTTTAAAAACGATCTAATAAAAGGACAATTTAATTGGGCAGCATATCTTTTAAAAAAAGAAATTAAAAGCAATGATGACCCTAATATTTTAGAGAAACAATTATACATAAAAGGTATAGCAAAAGTAATTTATAAAAAGTGTATAAATTATTGTAATAAATCATTAAAAATTGTTGAAAATGTAAATGTTCCTGAATGGAAAAATGTAATAAATGAGACGAAAAAATCTTTTCAAATCGCAATAATTGAAATTGAAAATTATATAGAAACTTTAACCTCTGATATAATTTTATCAAAAAAAACATATATAGAAAACAATCTAAAAAACGGTATTACAACTGCTATAAAATTTGTAAAATCAAAACAAAATAAATATGGCAGCTGGAGAGATTACTTAAATCAAGGAGGGATTAGTGATATTTGGACAACCTCATTTATTTTATCGAAAATTTCAGAAAACACTAAACTTAAATCAATATTTCAAATTGAGATTTCAAAAGCACTAATTTTTATTAAAAAAAATAAAACTAATTCCCTGTGGGGTTATAACACTACTTGGATAGAAGATGCGGATTCTACAAATTTAGTGTTATTATCATTATTTTTCAATAGTGAAGAATATTTTAGCCCCTTATAAGTTCAGAGTGATATTCTAAATTTCAAATAGTACATTTGAGATATGAAATACAAGAAATGGAGTTTAGAAGAGAAGTTAGAAATTTTATCTTCTTGCGAAGAATTAGGCGTTGTCGAAACCTGT
>NZ_JAQWTM010000296.1 GCF_029242675.1 Flavobacterium sp. | reverse complement strand
TATGCAACGGTACACCGCCACGCCCTTATAAATTGTTTGGTCTTCGCCTTCGTAATTAAAATTTATTACTAGGATATTATCTCTAAAAATCCAGTTCCGTGTTGTGTTTGATCAAATCCGATAGTCCATTTTGCATTTATTCGGTTGTTGTGATCAACCGTTAATGTTAAGGTTCTAGAATAGCTATTTCCTTCGTTGTCCTGATTTGATCCTAAGATGGAAAATCGACCAAGTATATCATTTATATTCATTGTTTATAGTCATGTAGGTGGTTGCTGAGGTAAAAAAGCTACTAAAGTAGTTTAAAAATGGTTGATAATAATTGATCTATTATTCATAGAGTTCAATTTATTTCTCAATTTCAATAAAAAGGAGCATAAAAAAACCGTTGCTGTGAGGCAACGGTTTAGTTTGAAAAGTAGTACTGAATTATTTTGGCATAACCACTTTATCTATTGCGTGTATTACACCATTTGAAGCTGCTACATCTGCAAGTATTACAGTCGAAGTTCCTCCGTTAGCATCGGTTAACATTACTTTACCATCTTTCAAGCTTAGGTCAATTTTACCTCCTTGTACGGTTGTAACTGTAAATTTACCGTTGTTTTTAGTGATTGCATCAGTCACCGCTGCGGCGTCAAATTTTCCTGCAACAACGTGGTAAGTCAAAATTGATTTTAACTTATCTAAACTTTCTGGTTTTAGCAATGTTTCTACTGTACCAGCTGGTAACGCTGCAAAAGCTGCATTGTTTGGAGCAAAAACGGTAAATGGACCTTCACTGCTTAAAGTCTCTACTAATTCTGCCGCTTTAACTGCTGCAACTAAAGTTGAAAAATCATCGTTTCCTGCTGCTACTCCTACAATGTTAGGCGTTTCAACTACAACTGTTGTATCAACTGCTACTGCTGTGGTGTCAGTCATTTCTGTTGATTCTGATTTCTTTTTGTCTCCACAAGAAGTTGCGATTACTCCAACTAATAAAAGTGTGCTGATTGTTTTAACTACTGTCATACTTATTGTTTTATGGTTAATTAAATTAAGATAACCAAAGATAGTCTTTAATATCTTTTGTTTAACTAATTTAACATTTTATTAAACAAAAAATATATTTTAATTAAAGTAGGATTCTTTATTGATGCTGTAAGTTGGGTTGAGAATAGTATTTTTTTCTAAACCAAAAAGCGACGTTTACCAATGCAATTAAGGCAGGTACTTCGACTAAAGGACCAATCACACCCGCAAAAGCTTGTCCGCTGTTGATACCAAACACACCTATGGCTACGGCAATGGCTAGCTCAAAATTATTTCCTGTTGCTGTAAAGGCAATAGCGGTACTTTTCGAATAATCAGCTCCAAAATATTTACCAACAAAAAAGCTCAGGATAAACATAAAAATAAAATACAGCACTAGTGGAATAGCAATTCGTAGTACATCAAACGGAATTTGCACTATTAATTCCCCTTTAAGGCTAAACATAATCACAATGGTAAAAAGGAGTGCTATTAGAGTAATAGGAGAAACCAAAGGAATAAATGTAGTATTGAACCATTGTTCTCCTTTTATTTTTAAAAGCGTATACCTGCTTATAATTCCTAGAGCAAACGGAATTCCTAAATATATTCCAACGCTCTCAGCGATTGCTCCAATGCTAATGTTCACTTCAAATCCAGTAAAGCCAAAGTAGGGAGGAAGAACGGTAATAAAAAAATAAGCATACACACTATACAACACTACTTGAAAGATACTGTTTAGTGCGATTAAACCAGCTGCGTATTCTCTATTTCCATCTGCGAGATCATTCCACACTACAACCATAGCAATGCAACGTGCCAGACCTATTAATATAACTCCAATCATGTATTCGGGGTAATCTTGTAAAAAGTACAGTGCAAGAAAGAACATGATAAAAGGACCTACGATCCAATTTAGCAATAATGAGGCTGTCAAAATTTTAAAGTCTTTGAAGACTTGGCCCATTTGCTCGTATTTGACTTTTGCTAAAGGGGGATACATCATTAAGATTAAACCTATGGCTAATGGGATGTTCGTGGTTCCATTTGAAAACGAATTGATAAAAGTAGCACTTGAAGGTATAAAGTTCGCGATTCCTATACCTAATGCCATTGCAAGAAAAATCCATAATGTAAGGTATTGATCAAGAAAACTAAGCTTTTTTCTTTTAAGGGCGGGTGCACAGTTAGTTGCGGACATAATTTATTTTATTTTAGAAAAGACGTATAAAAGTGCTGACGCGATTTCGATACTTCTTTCCATATATTTTTCGGCTTGTTGCGGACTATTGTCAAACGCCTTAGGGTCTTCGAACGGAAGCGGAATGCGTTTTTCTGCCCCAGCAATAAAAGGACAACCTTTATCAGCACTTGAGCAGGTTAATATGGCAGCAAATTCGGTTTCGGGGTTAAAAGGGCTATCATAATTTTTTGAAAAACCGATGATAGGATGATCATTTTGACTATAACGGATGCTGTAAATAGGATTGTCACCTAAGGCCAATTTGTCTATTTCAAAACCTGATTTTTCTAAAGTTTGAGCAACCATCGGGAATAAAGCAGTCGCTTCGGTTCCGCCTGAGTACGAAGTCACTTTTGCAATAGCATAATAAGCGGCTGCAGTTTGCGCCCAAACCTGAGCTAGATGACTACGACGCGAATTGTGCGTACAAATAAAATTAAGTCGGATTTCTTGATTTGAATTGACTTTATCTTGAATATAAGCGATTAAAGGCTCCAGTTCTGCTTTGCGATTTGCCGTGATCGTATCTAAAGGTATTGTTTTTATTAGCTCATCCAGTGAAGGGAATAGCGCTTTTGGATTATTCATAGTAATCAAATTTTAATTAGCAACAGCCTCCACCTGGAGTACAAGTGTTTTGCTGGATCGAAATAGTTTCTGTTTTTACCTCCATTTGTGGAATACCACATGCGTCTTCGGCTAGGCAAGCGGTTTGCTTATTTACAAGGACAAAGTTTTTACCATTAAAGTCAAGATCGTATTTTCCTATGGTTTCTGATTGGTACTCAACCTCAATTTCGCCATCAGGCATACCCAAAGTTTGTTCGGATAATGCAATGATATTCATTAATTTCTTTGGCTTTAAGCGGTGTTCAAAATCACTGGCATTCCATAACTGGAAATTAACAACCGATTCATTTCGGACCTTACCACCACAATCAATAAAGTTTTTTGTGATTAGACCTACCTCTGTAACGTGAAAGTGCTCGGGAACGAAAGTTCCGTTTGGTAGTTGAAATTTTACTGTATCAAGAGTAGCAAGAATAGTTTTAATTGCGGATAATTTCATTTTAATTGGATTTAAATATTAGCAACAAGAAGTGTTTGTTTTAGTTAAAGAGGAATTAATGCTTGCAAAGAACTGTTCAATTTTTTGAAACCCTTCGTGGTTCAAGCAGTAGCAAATGGCATTGCCTTCGATGTTTCCGCTGATTAATCCCGAGTTTTTCAGTTCTTTTAAGTGTTGAGAAACGGTAGGTTGAGATAATGGTAATTCATTAACAATATCTCCGCAGATGCAACTATCTACTTTAATCAGGTGTTGAATAATGGCTATTCTAGCGGGATGTCCTATGGCTTTCGCCAAAGTTGCCAATTCATTTTGTTCTTGCGTAAAATTTTCGGATTTAGTAATTCCCATATCATATAAGTATATTGCAATATTACGATATAAAAATGAAATAAACAGAGGTTCAGTATTAAAAAATTAAAACAAGTTTCTTTTTTAAAAATTAGAATACCCTATCAGATGCATGCTTATGACTTGTAATTGAATTGCTTTTGCAGTAATGCAAATACTGTGGCTTACCAAGTTTAATTAAAATAAAAAGTTGCATTGAGCTACCATCTAGCAAATCGGTCAATAGTAGGAATTAGATTAAAACTAAAAACAAACAGTGAAATGATTTAATTTATTGACTTATTTAATGAATATTTATATAGGTGTATAAGGCAAATAAAGCCATCAAAATACTAATGATTACGGTGTTGATTATAAGGATAACGCTACTTTGTATAAACGAAACCGACTTGCGTTCTTCATAAAAACGGCGGTGTGCAGGAAAAAAGTAGTACAACATCCAAAGGATACCAATGGATTGCGTTGCAAAATGAAGCCAATTGAAAATAGTGTTCTCTTCTAAAGAATGAAAAAATTTATTGCTAAAATATAGCGCTAACGTAATTAAGAGTAAAAATGAAAAATAGTGCAAAGTAAAAATACCATTGTCAAAATAATACCATCTTTTTTTATCTTGAAAAAGCCACAAGATGAAAGCGAAAACAGGCATGTAGAGAAATAATACTTTAGGTAAGTTGCTATAAAACGATTTGCTGAATTTCTCCACAATTTCTTCATCTGTATTTTGTTCTTTGACCGTGAGCCATTTTTTAAGAAACCAATATTTAGGGGCTGAGAGTCGTTGGTCTTCGGCTACATTTTTTTGAGTAGAATCGAGTTGTTTGATTGATTTATATCCAAAGTCAGCCAATTTTGTAGCTTCTTTTTTTTCTTTGGTTTCGTTAATCATTTTCTTGATGGTATCCGTACTGTTTTGTGATAGAAGTCCAACTTTAGCTAAACTGTTCATTCCTTTGTCCTCGATATGTAGTGAATCAAGCGATGGTATTATGATAGCATCGCGCATTAGAACGGGTTTTGACTGAGTGTCTGTTGGATTAGCGTCATTTGGAAACATCGAAATCAGCAAAAAAGTAATAAAACTAATGAATATATAGAGTCTAACGGGCGCCAAATACGTCAGTCGTTTCCCAGCTAAATAGGCTTTAGTAAGAACAGCTGGCTTAAAGAAAAGATTAAAAATTGTTTTCCAAAAAGAATTATCGTAATGCG
The DNA here is from genome assembly GCF_029242675.1 of Flavobacterium sp. GTDB lineage: Bacteria > Bacteroidota > Bacteroidia > Flavobacteriales > Flavobacteriaceae > Flavobacterium. The sequence continues at coordinate 2,153 of NZ_JAQWTM010000296.1, read as the reverse complement.
TTAAATCTTCAAAAAAATGAATGAATAGATGATGGAAGGATTTTGTACTCGTTGTGTTTTCTTGGCCGCAATTTGGGCAATAGCGTCTTTCAACTACGTGTCGGCAATTTAAACAAGTTTTATCAATGCGTAGTTTTTCTTTAGATATGCGAGTAGTTCATGAAAGGATTTTTATGTAAAGCTATCATAAAATAGTTCTGATTCCTTTTATTTTGCAATAATTTGGCAATCTACAAACTTTTAAACTGTTGCTTTCTAAGAAATTGTTAAATGTTTTTTTGTTTAATAAATTTGAATTGATGATTGGTACTTTGGCAAAAGCCTAGCTATTCTATCAATTGATTTTGAACTCGCTAGAGTGGTGGGTATTACTTCGAATTTATGTTTTCTTTTCTCAAGCTGAATAAATGAAATAAAAAAACCTATCTGAAATAGATAGGTTTTAGTATTTATATTATTTTTTTTATCACACGAAGTTTGTGTGTGTGCTTATTGATTTCAGGATTATAGATTCCGAGGTGGTCAATGCGGTCAATTCTAACTTTACCACTAGCGTGAATGATATAGTTGTTTTCCATAATGATCCCAACATGGATGATATTGCCTTCATCGTTATCAAAAAAGGCTAAATCTCCAGGTTCACTTTCTTCTATAAAACTGAGCGCTTCTCCTTGCATTGCTTGCTGCGAAGCATCACGGGTTAGCTTGTAGCCGTTTAATTTATAAACCATTTGAGTAAAACCGGAACAATCAATACCAAATGGTGTTTTGCCTCCCCATAAATAAGAGGCGTTCAAATACAAATAAGCGGTAGAAATCAAATGTTTTTTGTCTTTAATTCCGTTCGTCTTGTTTCCTTCAAATTCAAAATTGGTTGTATTAATTTCGTTATGATTTAAAAAAGACAATGAAGAGCCTAAAGGTATCGGCAATAACATATTGTTGTTTCCTGTGATGTATTCAATTAGGTCTGCACTTAGAATTAAAGCATCATTAGACAATTGGATAAAGTTTGCCTCAGATAGTACTTGATATTGTTTAGAATCTACCCAACCTTCATAGGAGTCATATTGTAATTTAATACGAGACCATTGTTGTACTTGCTCTAAAATTTCAAAATGCTCACCAAATAAAACTTGAGAAACAATTTCGCTTTTGTCACTTGGTTCGAACCGAAGTGGGATTATAGCCAGATTGCAAATTCCAAACATCTATACTTTTTTTATTTCTTTATACTCTTTCGATGACAATCGCTGATGCACCACCACCACCGTTGCAAATTGCGGCAGCTCCAGTTTTTGCATTATTTTGTTCCAATACATTAAGTAGGGTCACAATAATACGTGCTCCAGAACAACCTAGCGGATGACCTAATGAAACAGCACCACCGTTTACGTTTACTTTATCGTTGTCAAGTCCAAGAATTTTTGAATTTGCTAAACCAACCACTGCAAATGCTTCGTTGAACTCAAAAAAGTCAACATCAGCTACAGTCATTCCCACTTTATCTAAGGCTTTTGGAAGCGCTTTAGCTGGGCTAGTGGTAAACCATTTAGGTTCTTGAGCAGCATCAGCATAGCTTTTTATGAATGCTAATGGTTTTAGACCTAAGGCAATCGCTTTTTCCTCACTCATTAAAATTAAAGCAGCAGCTCCGTCATTTATTGTTGAAGCATTGGCAGCAGTTACAGTTCCGTCTTTAGTAAATACAGCATTTAAAGTAGGGATACGGTCTATTTTTACATTACTAAACTCCTCGTCTTTAGAAATGATAATAGGATCTCCTTTTCGTTGTGGTACCGCTACAGGAACGATTTCTTGATCAAATTTCCCAGCTTCCCATGCTTTTGCTGAGCGCTCATAGGATTGAATAGCGTAATTATCTTGGTCTTCTCTTGTAAATTCATATTCAGAAGCACATAAATCAGCGCAAACACCCATAGCATTATTGTCATAAGCATCCACGAGACCGTCTTTTTGCAATCCGTCTACCATAGTAGCAGGACCAAATTTGGTTCCGTTTCTCATGTGTATATAATGTGGAATCAAACTCATGTTTTCCATTCCTCCAGCGATAACAACTTCAGCATCACCTGCCTGAATTGCTTGTGCGCCCATCATTACTGCTTTCATACCTGAAGCACAAACTTTAT
>NZ_JAQWTM010000268.1 GCF_029242675.1 Flavobacterium sp. | reverse complement strand
TATAATTTATATTCTTATTTGGTCGTGACCCTGCGGGTCGGGCTATTCGTTCCCGCTTTTTTAGGCCTTCGTTCCTCCGTCCTAAAAAGAGCTCCACTACTATCCCTAACGCAAAACGTTTGGCGATAAAATTATGAATTTAATTCTATTCCTAATTAGCCAATTGCTTTTAAGGCTTCCATTAAAATCTTATTTTCATCTGCTGTACCTATTGTTAAGCGCAAGGTGTTTTCACACAATGGCTGCGTTGTTCGGTTCCGAATCACGATTCCTTTTTGAATTAATTCATTGTATCTTTTATTTGCATCATCCACTTTTATTAAAACAAAATTTGCTTCTGTTGAATAAATTTTCGATACAAATGCTACTTCATTTAAAACTTTAAGTAAATCATCTCTTTGTATTACAATAGAGTCTATTTCTAATTGTATTTTTTCTTTGTCAGCCAGTCTTTCTAATGCTCTTTGTTGTGTCAACTCATTCACATTGTATGGTGGCTTTATTTTGTTTAAAACCGCAATAATTGCTGCAGAAGCGTAACAAATTCCCAAACGAATTCCAGCCAAACCATACGCTTTTGACAACGTTTGTGTAATCACTAAATTTGGATATTCATCTAATTCGTTCAACCAACTTGGCTTTTTTGAGAAATCAATATAGGCTTCATCAATAACGACTAATCCTTTGAAATTCTTCAGCAAGGTTACTATGCTTTCATCATCAAATGAATTCCCTGTGGGATTATTAGGCGAACATAAAAATAGCATTTTTGTATTGGCATCAACCGCAGCCAGGATTTTATCGATCTCAGGCTGAAAATCTTGAGATAGTAAAACTTCTCTATTTTCTACGGCATTAATGTTAGCCAAAACACCATACATTCCGTATGTTGGCGGTAAAGTAATTACGTTATCAACTTTAGGTTCGCAAAAAGCTCTAAATAGTAAATCCAATACTTCATCGCTTCCGTTTCCTAACAAAACTTGATTCGCTTTAAGATTTCTTTGCTTCGCTAAAACGGATTTAACACTGCTTTGCTTTGGATCAGGATAACGGTTTACGCCATTTTCGTACGGATTTTCATTGGCATCCAAAAAAATCATTTGAGCCACATCAAAATCCTTAAATTCATCACGAGCTGATGAATACGGTTTCATGGTTTTAACGTTCTCGCGAACTATTTTATTTATATCGAAATTTTCCATTTTCTTATGTTTTTAGAGGGGAAAAATCAGATTCAAGAGTCAAGAGAAAAAACTTTTATATTGTGTCTACTTCTCTAATATCTTGTTTCTCGCATCTTGTTTCTTGCTTCTTGCCTCTTGTTTCTCGCATCTTGTTTCTTGCCTCTTGTTTCTTGCCTCTTTTCTCTTCTGACTTATTCTAAACTCTTTAATCTTAATGTTGCTGCATTTTTGTGTGCTTGCAAGCCTTCTGCTTCAGCCATAAGTTCAATTGCAGAACCAATATTTTGAATTCCCTTTTCAGAAATCTTTTGGAAAGTCATTGCTTTCATAAAACTATCTAAGTTGACACCACTATAGTTTTTAGCATAGCCATTGGTTGGTAACGTATGATTAGTCCCTGAAGCATAATCACCCGCGCTCTCAGGAGTATAATTTCCAATAAAAACAGAGCCTGCATTTCCTATATTGTCTACGTAAAAATCTTCATCAGCCACGCACACTATAAAGTGCTCTGGTCCATATTCATCAATTAGATCTAAGGCGATTGCATCGTTTTCAACAAAGATTAATTTTGAATTAGCAATCGCTTTTTCGGCAATTTCTTTGCGTGGCAGATCTTTCAATTGATTTTCAATTTCAATTTCTACAGCATCAATCAGATCTCTAGACGTTGCTACCAAAATAACTTGACTGTCAATACCATGCTCCGCTTGAGAAAGTAAATCAGAGGCTACAAAAGCAGGAACAGCAGTATCATCAGCTACCACTAAAAGTTCCGATGGTCCAGCAGGCATATCAATCGCAACTCCAAATTGGGTTGCTAATTGCTTAGCCACGGTTACATATTGGTTTCCAGGTCCAAAAATCTTGTACACTTTTGAAATGGTTTCTGTTCCAAAAGTAAGTCCAGCAATCGCTTGAATTCCTCCTACTTTCAGAATTTTAGTTACGCCACATAAATTGGCTGCGTATAAAATTGCAGGATTAATTTTTCCGTTTTTATCTGGTGGTGAGCACAACACTATTTCTTTGCAACCTGCAATATTTGCAGGAACAGCCAACATTAATACTGTTGAAAACAAAGGAGCTGTTCCGCCAGGAATATATAAACCCACTTTTTGAATCGGTCTTTTTTCTTGCCAGCAAGCAACACCTTCTACTGTTTCAACAGCTACTTTAGGTGTCTTCTGAGCCAAGTGAAACTTTTCAATATTACTTTTCGCTAACTGAATAGCTTCCTTTAACTCAGTTGGAATAGTAGCAATCGCTTCCATTATTTCAATTGCTGAAACCGCAATTTCCTTTGGAGCACCACCATCGAACAAGGCAGTATATTTTGCGACAGCAGCATCTCCTTTCTTTTGAACCTCCTTAAAAATTTCTTTTACAGTCTGCTCTATATCATTCACCGTTTTTGTAGGTCGCTCTAAAATTGCAGACCAAGTTTCCGGTTTTGGGTTGTATATTTTGTTCATATTAGCCCCCTAGCCCCCAAAGGGGGAATTGTTACAGGAGAGGTAACCTGTATTTTTATTGTAGTTACATATTTCAGTCTATAGTTACTAGTTCCCCCTTCGGGGGTTAGGGGGCTACAGTACCATTTTTTCAATTGGGCAGATCAAAATCCCTTCGGCACCGGCATCTTTTAACTGATCTATTACATCCCAAAAGGTATCTTTATCGATAACAGAGTGTACGCTGCTCCATCCTTCTTGCGCTAGTGGCAATACGGTTAAACTACGTAATACTGGCAGAATTTTACCCACTTCTTCAATTTTGTCATTTGGTACGTTCATCAAAATGTATTTTGATCTACGTGCTCTTAAAACAGATTCGATTCTGAATTTTAAAGTGTCAATCAATTTTTGAACATCTGGAGTTACTTTTGGTGAAACCGCAAGTACTGCTTCACTTTTGTAGATAATCTCAACTTCTTTCAAATTGTTTTTAAACAACGTACTTCCGCTAGAAACGATATCTACAATTGCATCGGCAAGACCAATATTTGGAGCGATTTCTACCGAACCTGAAATTTGGTGAATGTCAACATTTACTCCAAATGAGTTGAAATATTCGATAACTGTGTTTGGGTAAGAAGTAGCGATACGCATTCCTTCTAGGTCTTGGATTGAATTGTATTCGAATGTTTTAGGGACAGCAACCGATACTTTGCATTTAGAAAAACCTAGTTTTTGAACTACTTGAATTCCTTTTCCTTTTTCGACTAATAGATTATCACCAACTATAGCGATATCTACTACACCATCGATTAAGTATTGAGGAATATCTGAATTTCTAAGGTATAAAACTTCAAGAGGAAAGTTAGACGCTTCAGCTTTTAACTGATCGATACCGTTGTTGATAGAGATTCCGCAGTCTTTTAGTATTTGGATACTGTCTTCGTTTAAACGTCCTGATTTTTGAATTGCAATATTTAATGTACTCATTGTAATAATTTTTAGAATAGTTAGGTCTGAGTACAGTTAGGTTCAATAAAAAACCCGTTTGATGTACTCAAACGGGTTTTTAAATATGATGATTTACATGCATACCATTAACACATCGCTTGAGAGCAATAATGAAAATGATGATGATGTAATTTGTTTGTAAACATGACTTGTTTTATTTATCGATTGCAAATATAGATACTTTTTTTATTATAAAACAATTTTTACTTTAACTTAAAGTTAGATTTTTGTTAAATAAAACTTATCTACCTTCGAGATTTACTTTTCTTCCTTTTTGAAATCGCTATCAGTTGTAGTTTGCAAGATATTCTCTCTTATTTCTGTATGACGTATTTCACCTCCTGAAGTCCCTACGAAAGATCCTAAAACAGCTGCTCCTATTGCTAGAACTAAAGTGATATAAGATACTAGTTTTGCAAACTTATGATTTTTTAAAGCCGTGTACAATGAGACTACACTAAAAAACGCCAACGCATATAATGCTATTGCTAGTTTCTCAGCAAGCTCTTCGTGTTCATGAATAACATGATGTCCTATATTTGGCATATCCTCGACCATTTCCTCTGCACCTTCTCCTGTGTACATGCTCACAAACGCAAAAGCAGCTGCCACTATAAACAAGACATATGCCGTATTTTTAATTGCATTACTTTTTAAAACCAAGCCTGCTATTAAAATTCCTACTCCAAAAATTGTCCCTATAACAGGGAAATGGTTAACTACTAAGTGCCAATGCGCTTCGTTCATAATTACTATTTTAAATTTGTTTGTTTATACTTTTACACCAAATAAATAACCTACCCATGCCGAAAGCCCCATGGCAATTGTACCCCAAATTGTAATTCTCAAAATTGCTTTGGAGATGCTTGATCCGCCTGTTTTTGCTGACATAGCACCTAACAGAATAAGAAACAAAATCGTAGATGCATACAGCCAATACTCCATGCCTTTTACTGGTGCAAAAAGAACCACTAAAAGCGGTAAAACACCACCAATAGTAAAGGAAGCTCCTGAGGCTAATGCTGCTTGAATTGGATTTGCTTGACTGATTTCATTAATACCTAATTCGTCTCTTATATGTGCGGCTAATGCATCTTTTTCTGTAAGTTCAAGCGCCACTTGCATTGCCGTTTCTTTTTTAAGCCCTCGCTTTTCATAAATTTGCGCTAAGATATGTAATTCTTCCTCAGGCATTTCTCTAATTTCTACTTTTTCTCGCTCAATGTCTGCCATTTCAGAATCAGTTTGAGAGCTTAAAGAAACAAACTCACCTGCGGCCATGGATAAAGCACCCGCAACCAGTCCAGCAACGGTTGCCAAGATGCTTGGCTCTCTGCTAGTACTAGCTGCGGCTATCCCAATTGCCAGACTCGAAATAGAAATAATACCGTCATTTGCTCCAAGTACTGCTGCTCTAAGCCAGTTGCTACGATGAATATAATGATTATCTAAATAATTATCAATTGTTAGCGTTGGGGTACTGTTGTCGTCTGTCATGTCATTCGAATTACTTTATGGTCTTTTTGAAATCTTTTTTTTAATCTGGATTTCGGTTTCTGTCTTTTAAATTTAACAAAACTACCCTCTAATTAATTGGCTACATCAAAAACACCTTTAACGAGTATCTTAGACTTGCTATTAATTTGATCGTTTGCAGTAATTGCTACATACTTCTCTGATTGTTCACCAGTGCTCACTGCTACTTTTTTGAAGTAGTACGTATTGTCTTTGTTTTCTTTTAATAAAAGTACGTACTTTTTGGTATTTTCAGTAATTAAAGCTTCAATTGGTACAGCCAGACTTTTTTTAGAATCAACTATAATATTGGCTTCAACAAACATTCCTGTGATTAATTTTTGAGTCATTTTTTCTTCTAAATGAGCATGTACATTGATCGTTCTATCATTACCTTCAATTGATTTTCCAACCAAATGCACTTCGGCATTAAAAGTTTCTTTTGATGCTTCAGGAACGGTAAACTTAACCACTTGTCCTTCTTTTACTTTCAAAATATCTTTTTCAAAGACATTTAATTCCAAGTGTAAATGAGAGGTTTGAATGATATCCAAGATCACATCCGATGGAGCAACATGCGTACCTACATTAGCATTCATGACCACAATATCTCCAGCTATTGGTGCATAAATGGTAATAACCGAGGTTAATTTCCCTTTTTCAACATTGGAAGGACTAATATTAAGCATCACTAGCTTCGCACGTAAACTTTGATACATTCCTTTGGCTCTGCGGTAATCACTCTCCGCTTTTAAATAATTTTTTTGTGAAGTTATTTTTTCATCAAATAGTGTTTTCTGACGCTCATATTCGGACTTTAGATACTTAATTTGTTCTGCAACATCCAAATATTCTTTTTGAATATCTAAGAATTCTGTATTTTCTAAAGTTAACAAAGCTTGCCCTTTAGTTACTTTGTCACCAACCAATAGCGATGTTGATTTCACATAGCCGCCAATAAAAGAGGTGGTTTGCGCTCTGTTTTGAGGTGGAACATCTACTTTTCCAGAAGTTTTAACCGTTACATCAAAATCTTGTTCCATAGGCTCAGCGATTGCCATTGCACCAGATTTAAATTGTGCTGTTGTAACCGTTATAAAATCGGTATTTTTAGTTGACACTTCTTCCTTTTTTTCTTCTTTGCAAGACACAAAAATCATCGAAAGAGTGAATATGTATAGTATTTTTTTCATTTTTGACGTTTTAGTAATTTAAGTATCGAATGTCTAATTGTGTTTTGTTAAATTGAAGTACATTATCTAAATAATCTATTTGTATGATGGTTGCGTTTTCTAAACTTTGAATGTATTGAAAAAAGTCAATCTCGCCGTGCTTATAACTCATGCTTCCAACTTTAATTATTTCGTCAGACAGCTTTTTTCCATATTGATTATAGTAGTTAATCGCTTCCTGATATTTGGCTAACTCTTCCTTTTTCTGATTCAAATAACTTTCCATTTTTTGATTTTCATTCTGCTTCTGTTGCTCCCAACTTTGCAATTCGAGTTGCGCCACTTTCGATTTAGAAACCGTAGCGGTATACAAAATAGGAACTGCTATGCCCACTTGAAAACCATTTAAAGATTGTGAAATTCCTTTATTCGAACCTCTAAAAACATCAAAGTGCAAATCAGGTAACCAACTTTGTTTTTGTAATTCAATTTGGCTTTCATAATTTTTACTAACCATTTCTAAATAAGCGGTGTAAACTTTTTTACTTGCATCATTACTTAAAAATTGCAATGGAACAACTTTGTTACTATTGATTACAATTTTATCATCCGTTTGAACTAGATTTTGCAGTGCGCTGTACTCTAATTGCTTCTCATTCCCTATTTGCGACAGCTTCGTTTTTATTTGCCTGAATTTAGATTCTGCAGTGATTTTTTCTAGGTAATTGGTCTCCCCTAATTCAAAACGTCTGTCACTTGCTTTAGAGAAAGTATGATACAAACTATCCAAGTACACATACAATTTCTCTTGATGTTGCAGGTACACTATTTGGTGATATCCTTTTGCAATAGCTAATGAAAGTTTGTTTTTCTGAATCTCAAAACTAGCTTTTTCCTTTTCGAATTCGGTTGTATTTACTTTCTTTCGAGCACCATAAACCGTAGGGAATTCAAAGCGTTGTTGTACACCAAATACTTTTAAGGGTTCGTTGTTGTACGCCACATTATTTTGATCATAATTGTAATAAATATTTGTTTTATCGAAAGAAAATGCACTGTTAATATTGGCTTTGTACTTCTCCACTTGCAATTGATAAGACTTTAATCCTTTGTTATTGCTAATACCCTTTACAATGAGACTATCAAGTTCTGACTGATTGTTTTGTGCAAAAGCAAAAGAGGTTGATAAAAACAACAAAATAACTAAACTAGTGCTAGTGTGTTTTTTAAATTTGGGTTTCTTAAATTCCTTTTGATCGAATAACTTGAATAAAATAGGCAATACAATCATCGTTAAAACAGTAGCAGTAAACAAACCTCCAATTACCACAGTCGCTAGCGGGCGTTGCACCTCTGCTCCTGCCGATGATGAAATAGCCATTGGCAAAAAACCTAATGCTGCAGCCGCCGCGGTTAATAATACCGGACGCAATCTATCAGTCGTTCCTTTTAAAATTAGTTCGTCAATATTTTTCATTCCTTGGTGTTTCAATTCTTTAAAATGTTCAATTAATACAATTCCGTTTAGCACAGCAATCCCAAAAAGGGCAATAAAACCAACACCTGCTGAAATACTAAAAGGCAATCCTCTAATCCATAAAAACAGTACTCCACCAACTGCAGATAATGGAATGGCGGAATACACCATCAAAGCTTCTTTAACGGAACCAAACGCAAAAAACAATAAGATAAATATTAAAAATAATGCAATAGGTACGGCAACCATCAATCTGGCTTTTGCGCTTTGTAAGTTTTCAAACTGACCACCATATTGCACATAATATCCCATAGGTAATTTGACTTGTGTAGCTACAATTTTTTGAATATCGGTAACTACGCTTTGCAAATCACGATTTCGAACATTAATACCTACCACAATTCTGCGGTTGGTATTGTCTCTTGAAATTTTAGCAGGACCTTCCGTATAATCAATATTTGCTAATTCTTGCAAGGGTACTTGCTCTCCTGATGGTGCTGTGACATAAAGGTCTTTTAAGTCATTGATACTTTTTCTGTTGGCTTGATCTAAACGAATCACCATATCAAAACGTTTCTCGCCTTCAAACACATTACCGACTGTTTTACCAGCAAAACC
>NZ_JAQWTM010000263.1 GCF_029242675.1 Flavobacterium sp. | reverse complement strand
AGCCGATTTTTGGCTAAAAACCGGGCTTTGAAAAGAATTAAGCCATAAAAAAACTATCAGTAGTCGCATACTATTATTCATATTTATCAGTTTAGATATAAAGGCAATTTACAATTATAAATTAGACCTACAATACTTCTTATATTTTATTGGCACAGTAATTGGATATTATAAATCAGAACAAATAAACAACACCTGATATGAAAAATAAATTATTAATACTAAGTCTATTGACCGCCTTTTTTGGTTTGCAAATGCAAGCCCAAAGTGGGACAAGAGTAAACGCGATGACAAACGACATCAGCGACAATTTAGATTTGAGAGCTGTTGCCGATATTTTCGGAGACTCGAAAGATCTAGCTGATTTTGAACGACGATTGAATGACCCTGAATATCAAATTTCAAACTTAGATTTGAATGATGATAACGAAGTCGATTATTTACGGGTAATCGAAACCGTGGAGGGAAATACACATGTTGTCATCATCCAATCTGTCTTAGCTCGAGATGTATACCAAGATGTTGCCACTATTGATATTGAAAGAAACCGATCAAACAATGTGCAAGTTCAAATTGTTGGAAATGAATTCATGTACGGTGCAAACTACATTTATGAACCAGTATATTACAGTACTCCTATAATTTATGCTTCATTTTGGTCTACTAATTACCGCCCTTATGTTTCAAATTGGTATTGGAATTATTACCCTACTTATTACACGGCCTGGAATCCCTACCCTGTATTTAGATATAGAAGTAACATTAACATCAACCTAAATTTTTACAATTCATACAACTATGTAAATGTGAGAAGAAGCTCTCGTGCCGTAATAGTTTACAACAGCGGAAGATCTAACGGTTATGAAAGACAGCATCCTAATTACTCGTTTTCTAGAAGAAATTCACAAGTTGCGAATCGTTACGAATTAGATCAAAGACGAGGTGGCAGGTATAGTGAAAGCTATTCAAGAAGTAGCCATAACAATAGTAGCAGAGATATCGCTTCGCGAAGAACAGGAAGAGATTATTCAGAAAACAGAGGCGTAACTTCTCGCTCTTCTAATGAACAAAGAAACAGTAATTCTCGCTCTTCAAGTTCTAATGATAACCAAACTAGAAGAAGTGCACCCTACAGCACCACCAATTCAAGAGATTACTCTGAAAACAGATCAAGCTCATCTAGAGATAACAGTAGTCAACGAGAGGAGCGAACTGCAGCTCCCCAAAGAGACTATTCGCAAAACAGAAGTAGTTCCAACAACCAAAGTACGGGGCAAAGAGCCGAACGAACTGCGGCGCCACAAAGAGACTATTCGCAAAACAGAAGTAGTTCCAACAACCAAAATAATGGTCAAAGAGCGGAACGAACTGCAGCGCAACAAAGAGACTACTCTCAAAACAGAGGTAGTTCCAATGACCAAAGTAATGCTCAAAGAGCAGAACGAACTGCAGCGCCACAAAGAGACTACTCTCAAAACAGAGGTAGTACAAGCAGACAAAATGAACAACAGCGTGCAACACCTCAAAGAGAGAATTCTCAGAGTAGTAGTAGCAGCCCAAGGATGACTGCTCCAACGCAAAGACAAGAGGCTCAAAAGAGTAGCCCTCAAGGCGGTCGCAGCAATAGCAACTCGCGAAACGGAAATAGAAATACCTAATTTTAGGTTCAAATTAAAACACGGTCTAAATAGCCGTGTTTTTTTATGCTTTTTAGAAATAAAGAAGTCTATTTTATTTTAAATCAGTAAATTTGACAAGTTTTTAAAAAAAGTACATGAGCGCATCGCATAAAAACCTGCATTCTAAGTGGACACTTGGAGGTTTATTGATTTCTTTAGGTATTATTTACGGTGACATTGGAACCTCGCCATTATATGTAATGAAGGCCATACTTGGCACACACATTATAAATGCAGAAGTAGTTTTGGGAGGGATTTCAGCTGTTTTTTGGACTCTTACCTTACAAACAACGATTAAATACGTTATAATTACCTTAAGCGCAGACAATCATGGTGAAGGGGGGATTTTTGCCCTTTATGCTTTGGTAAAAAAAACAAAAATAAAATGGCTAATTGTACCCGCTATTATTGGTGGTAGTGCCTTATTAGCTGACGGAATTATAACCCCACCAATTTCCGTTTCATCAGCAGTTGAAGGAATTAGGACCTACTACCCACAGATCAATACCATTCCAATCGTGATTGGAATTTTATTCATCCTTTTTGTAATTCAGCAATTTGGAACCAAACTCGTTGGGAAGTTTTTTGCACCAATGATGCTACTATGGTTTAGCATGTTGGGTATATTAGGACTGCTTCAAATTGTACAACATCCCGAAGTTTTCAAGGCTATTAATCCATATTACGCTTACCAATTGCTTCGAATTCATCCCGATGGATTCTTCGTTTTAGGATTTGTTTTCTTGTGTACTACAGGAGCAGAAGCTTTGTATTCAGACATGGGACACTGCGGGAGAAAAAACATTCGAATCAGCTGGATTTTTGTAAAGACAGCTTTAATACTAAATTATTTCGGTCAAGCTGCCTTTTTAATTCATCATGAAGGTGAAACTTTAGTTTCTTTAGGTGGAGAAAATGGTAATCCTTTCTACCTTATTATGGCCGATTGGTTTCAACCCTTCGGAATTATAATAGCCACAATGGCTGCAGTAATTGCATCTCAAGCCTTAATTAGTGGTTCTTTTACACTTATAAATGAAGCGATGCGCTTGAATTTTTGGCCAAAAGTTCGAATCAAATACCCAACAGAAGTTCAAGG
>NZ_JAQWTM010000212.1 GCF_029242675.1 Flavobacterium sp. | reverse complement strand
ACTATAACTTTTTAAAGAAAAATCAATATGCTTATTACCTAGAAGGTTTTGAAAAAGACTGGAATTATGTCGGTAGCAATCGAGTGGCAACCTATACCAACTTAGCAGCTGGCACCTATGTTTTCAAGGTAAAAGCGGCCGATGCCGATGGATCGTGGTCAAAAAAACCTTTGGAATTAAAAATAAAAATATTGCCACCTTGGTGGAAAACAATGTGGGCTTACCTAATCTACTTTTCGATCATCGTGGGCATTGTTATCTATCTCAATAAAATTTACCAAAACCGATTCAAAGCCAAGCAAGCGATTGTCTTCGAAAAAGAAAAAATCCAACAATTAGAAAAATTAAACACTAAAAAACTACAATTTTTTACCAATATCTCGCATGAATTTAGAACGCCATTGACCTTAATTATTAATCCGTTAGAGGATTTGTTACGAACAAAAAAGTTACCTCCTGAGATTCACAGCAAGTTGGTTACCATCCATAAAAGTTCCGATCGACTTTCGAGATTGATTAATGAGCTGATGGATTTTAACAAGTTTCAATTTAATAAAGTGTTCTTACAAGTCAAGAAAATCGAACTCGTTGCTTTTACTGAAGAGGTAATTAGCTATTTTGATGAAGAGGCGATTGCTCGCAATATTACTATCGAATTTCATCCTTCTGTAGAGCGATTAGTCGATTGGTTGGATCCAAAAATGGTAGAGAAAATTATCTTTAATATTCTATCTAATGCTTTTAAATTCACACCCGATGATGGTTTTATCCGAATCGCAATTGATAAAGTAGAACCTCAAAATTTTTTGGTTATTGATGGTGAAAAGGTACCCACTATTGCTATAACGATTAAAGATACAGGCTCAGGTATTCAGAAAAAAGATCTTAACAGAATCTTTGATCGCTTTTATCAAGTTAATAGCTTGAACAAAGTGTATTACGGCAGTACAGGTATTGGCTTAGAAGTTGTAAAAGAATTTGTAGAATTGCACAAAGGGTCTATTAGTGTAGAAAGTCAAGTAGGTGAGGGGACGCAATTTACAGTTTGTTTTCCGTTAGGAAATTCTTTTTATTCCGATGCAGAGATAGTTGACGAAACCTATGTGATCGAAAAGCAAGCTTCAAAAAGGATATTAGCACCACTAACAATTGATGAGGATGAGGAAAATGAAGAAGAAGAGATAGTAGAGAAAGTGTATACGGTTTTAGTAGTAGAGGATAATGCAGAGTTGCGAAATTATTTAAAACAAGAGTTAAGTAAAACCTATAAAGTGCTCGTGGCTTTAAATGGAAAAAAAGGATATGAAATAGCTGTTGAAAAACTTCCTGATTTAATAGTTACAGATGTTATAATGCCTGTAATGGATGGACTACAATTGTGTAAAAAGATTAAAGGGGATCTTAAAACAAGTCATATTCCGCTATTGATGCTGTCAGCAAAAGCAATGGTAAAAGACCGTTTAGAAGGTATTGACTCTGGAGCTGATTTGTATTTAAGTAAACCGTTTGAGATGGATATTTTGAAGTCAAGCCTTGCCCAATTGATAACCAGTAGGCAAATCATGTTTAAAAAATTCTATAGCGGAATTACAAATAAAGGAAAGGAAAAAACGACCACATTAGATAATGAATTTATTCAAAAAACATTGCAAATCATAACGGAGAACTTAAGTGATTCTCAGTTAAGCGTGGAGTTTTTATCGGCTAAATTATTCTTAAGTCGCAGTCAGCTGTATCGAAAAATAAAAACATTAACAGGAGTTTCAGTAAACGAATTTATCAGAAACGTGCGCTTAGAAAAAGCCAAAGAAATTATGACTAAGGGCTATTCGAGCGTTAGTGAAGTAAGTTATACAGTAGGTTTTACATCACCATCCTATTTCACCAAATGTTATAAAATAAAATACGGCGATTTTCCTAAAAGGAGCTAAAAATACTCCAATCGTACCGATAGTAAAAGGGTTTTAAATTTAATTTAAAACCCTTTTACTTTATATAAATATTACGAATCATTATAATTTAAGCCTGATAAAGTAAGGGTAATGAAAAAATAACACTCTTTTTTTTTCATAATGCTAATTTTAGCGCTTTATTATCGAATATTATTGTCTTTCAGGTGCTTATCTTTTTGTTTTGAGCTGTTTATGCATCAAATGATTGTAAAAACGCATCATTTGTTGTTGTTTGAGGTATGGGTTTACAGTAATTTGCTTAAGAAATAAGTAGGATACTGTGTTCAGGCATCAGGTGTGTTTTAGCCTTGCAGCCGCACAGTGAAAATTAATTCAAAACCAAACTAAAATAAACAGTAATCAAAAAGTAACCAATTTTATGAATCAAAAATTATTTAAAAAATTAGTACTACTAATTGTAATAATGTCTGGAAACTTGTTTTTCGCACAAACTATTAAGGGGGTAGTAACAGCGAATGGAACCACTTTACCAGGAGTGAGCGTTTTTGTTGAAGGAAGCAAGAACGGAACAAGTACTGACGCCAATGGAGCATTTGAATTAAATAATGTGGCCCTTAAAAGCACGCTAGTATTTAGTTATGTGGGATACAAGAATGTTGCCGTTAAAGCTAGTGCAACTATGAATGGGGTAATGGTTAGCGAATCTCTAAATTTCGAGGAAGTAGTTGTTATTGATACGGAACATCGAAAAAGAAAGATGTTAATGGCGCCATTAGCTCTATTAAAGCTTCTGAGATAAAAGATAAGCCGTTTACCTCAATCGATCAAGCATTAATTGGAAAAGCAGCAGGGGTAAATGTTACGCAAAACTCGGGTACACCAGGTGGTGGAATCTCTGTTCAAATTCGTGGAATAACTTCTATTAATGGAAATGAGCCTTTGTATGTAATTGACGGAACACCGGTATTTGCAGATAGAAACAATGACTCGTTTTCGTTTAGTGCATTGGGAGGTGGAAGTGGGCAAACGAAAAACTCCGCCTTATCTAATTTAAATATCGCCGATGTTGAAACGATAGATATCTTAAAGGATGCTTCGGCTACTGCTATTTACGGTGCCAATGGTGCCAATGGTGTTGTATTGATCACTACGAAAAAAGGAAAAAGAGGAAAATCGATCATTAGCTATGAATCTTACATTGCTTCTCAAGAAGCGTCGAAGTTTGTAGATGTTTTAAATTTGCCTGATTATGCTAGATATCAAGCTAAAATTTATCAATTAAACGGAGAACCAGTTCCGTTTCAATATCAAAGTCCTAGTCTTTTGGGTCAAGGAACAAATTGGCAAGATGCTCTTTTTAGAAAAGCGGCTATGTACAATCATCAATTATCGTTTTCAGGAGAAAAGGATGGAACAAGATATTATACCTCATTAAATTACTTTAACCAAGAAGGGATAGTCTTGAATTCTGATTTCAACAGATTGTCTATGCGTTTAAATGTAGACTCGAATGTAAAGTCTTGGTTGAAAATAGGAAATAACATGTCTATCAGTAAATCATCGCAACAAGTAGTTAGAAACGATGATAGAGGTGGTCTGGTAATGAATACGTTGAGACAGTCTCCTGAGTTACCGGTTCGATTTCCTGATGGTTCTTTTGCTGGACCAACAGGTAATGTAGGTTCATCGGCTAACGAAGCTACTAATCCAATTGCGTTATCACAATACAATAATGCTACTACTGAAAGATATAAAATAAACGGTAACATGTTTGCAGACTTTACACTGCTAAAAGGATTAGTTTTCAGATCAGAAGTGGGTTATGACTTAAATTTTGGAAAAAATAGTGCCTTTGTACCTAAGTATACGCTTGGAAATGTAACAGAGTTGCTTAACAAATCCTTCAAACAACAAGATCAAAGTTACTATTGGAACGTAAAAAACTACGTAACGTATAATAAAACAATTAAGGACAAACATAATTTTACTATTTTGTTAGGTCAAGAGGCTCAAGAAAGCAGGTATGAATACCTAAGCGGGTATAGAACTGGAGCTTTCTTAAACTCTGATTTCACTAATTTAGATTTGGGAGATATTGACACAGCATTAAATGGTAATGGTTCAGGTCGCTGGTCTATGGAATCGTATATATCGCGATTAAATTATAGCTTTTCAAATAAGTACTCTTTTTCAGCTTCATTACGAGCAGATGCTTCTTCTAATTTTGGCCCTAACAATAAGTGGGGTTACTTTCCCGCATTCTCAGGAGGTTGGACAGTAAGTAATGAAGAGTTTTTTGAGCCGTTGGCAAAAACAGTAAACTATTTAAAAGTAAGACTAGGATACGGTGCAGTTGGAAACCAAAATATTCCAGCAAACAGGTACCAAACAATTTTGTCTCTATCTGCTTCACCATTTGGAGGTACTTCACCA
>NZ_JAQWTM010000200.1 GCF_029242675.1 Flavobacterium sp. | reverse complement strand
ACCGTAGTAATTGGCGGGCTGATTTCAGCTACAGCATTAACACTCTTTGTTCTTCCGCTACTGTATCTGGTATTTATGAAAACAAATAAAGCAATGAATAATAATAAAATTAAATCGATAACTCCAATAATATTATTGGGCATATTTTTAGGTCTCTCACAAAATATTCAAGCACAAGATATTTCCGCATATAAAGCTGTCCGAATTGCATTAGAAAATAATTCAGGAATTAAATCTAAAGATTTAGACGTAAGGGCAGCGGAAAGTCTGAAACGAACAGCTTATGAATTACCGAAAACCGAACTAAATATTCAATACGGAAATAACGAAGGATTTGAATATAATGATGGAGTTATGATTTCTCAAAACATTCCTTTTCCCACACTATTTGGGGCAAAAAAGAATCTTATTAAAGAACAAATTAAAAGTAAAGAATGGGCAAAGGCTCTTTCGGAAAATGAATTAAAGAAGCAAGTACGTACCTATTATTATCAGTTGGAGTATCTTGAAAATAATGCTAAAAAACTTCAATACCTTGATAGTATTTATCTTGATTTTATAAGAGTAGCGAAATTGCGATATAAGACTGGTGATATTGGTAAAATTGATGTCAGTACAGCAAACACTAAACGAGGTGAAATCAACCTTCTTTCTCAGCAAAATGAGGTATTAAGAAAAAATGCATACCTGAATTTAAAAAATCTAATGCAGATTGAGGAGGATTTTACCATCGAAAAAGCACTAGAATATAAGCCTGTATTTATAAGTGACATAATAGATAATGATGCTGTTAGGAATCATCCAAGTATTCAATCTCTGTATCAAGAAGCACTTGTTGCTGAAAAAAGTAAAAAGGTAGAAAGAGCGAATGGACTTCCAGACTTTACTTTAGGTTACAGCAATATCTCATTGATTGGTGAACATAGCAAAAATGGTGTAGAAAAGTTTTATGGAAGAGGTCAAAGATTTGGATTTGTCGATGTAGGAATTTCTATTCCAATTTTTACAACCACAAGATCAAGGGTTCGTTCGTTGGAAACTCAAAAAGAATCTGCAGAAATGAATGCACAATGGCAGGAAAATGTTTTGAAAACAGAAATGAAAAATGCCATGACTCAATATGAGCAGAATGTGAGTCAGTTTAATTATTTTATTGAACAGGCAATTCCGAATGCAGAAGAAATTATAAATGCTTCGCGTTTGGGATATAGTACAGGAGACCTTTCTTATGTAGAATATCTCTTTGCTGTTCAAACAGCTACTGATACCTATTTAAACTATCTTAAAAGTATACAGCAAATAAATGAATCTGTTATTGTTATCTATTCATTAATAAATAAATAAAGAAAATGAAAGTCAATATAATAAAAGCAACATCGGTGTTAAGTATTATTCTAGCATCCTTATTTTTGATATCATGTGGAGGTAAAGAGCATAAAGAAGGAGACGGACATGATCACGGAGCTGAAACAAAAGAAGTAGCTAAAGAAGTGCATGCTGAGGAAGCTGAAAATATAGCTTCATTAACTGAAGACCAGATAAAGACAGCAGGTATTGAATTAGGAGGTATTGAGCAAAAGTCTCTAACGGCATCTTTAAAAGCCATTGGTAATCTTCGGGTTCCGAATAAGAGCAAAGCTAATGCAACTTCCTTGTTCGGTGGAGTTATTAAAACCTTAACTGTTGAACTTGGTGACTATGTGAAAAAAGGTCAGGTGATTGCAACTATCTCTAACCCTCAGTTTGTTCAGTTACAAGAAGAATACTCTTCCATCCAAAGCAGAATAACTTTTGCAGAACAAGAGTTAGTCCGTCAGAGAGAATTGAATGAAGGAAACGCAGGAGCTAAAAAGAACTTACAAAATGCTACCGCAGAATTGAATACTTTAAGAGCTCGAAAAGCTTCATTACAGCAACAGATTCAGATGATGGGGATTAACCCTAACAATATTGCTAATAATAATTTTCGATCAAGTCTAACTGTAACAAGCCCTATTGATGGTACCATCAGTGATGTATTTGCAAAAATTGGAAGTTATGTAGACGTTTCCTCGCCTATTGTTGAAATTATTAATAACAGCTTAATTCATTTAGATTTACAGGTTTTTGAAAAAGATCTTACATTAATCAAGGTAGGACAGAAAATTAACTTCACTATTACTAATAATCCGCAAAAAAGCTATGCAGCGAAAGTAATTACTATAGGATCATCTTTTAGTGGAGAAAGTAAATCTATTGCTGTTCATAGTGAAATTATTGGAGACAAGTCAGGTTTAATAGATGGAATGAATATCACTGGGCTCGTAAGTCTTGATGATGTGTTAACTTCTGCCGTTCCAAATGAGGCAATTGTGGAAGCGGATGGTAAATACTACATATTCATTAAGACGGATAAGGAACCGGAAGAACATAATGAGGGAGGTCATGACGATCATGGTCATGGTCATGATGAAGGAGAAGCAACACATGGACATAAAAATGAAAAAGAAGCTTCTGAGCATGCTACACAAGTAGCACAGAAATTGAATTTTGAAAAAATTGAAGTAGCAAAGGGTACTTCAAACATGGGATATACAGCTATTACTCCGGTTAAAGAGATTCCACAAAATGCTCAGATTGTAACTAAAGGTGCTTTTTTTATTAATGCAAAGCTTAGTAATACAGGTGGCCATAGCCATTAACATAATTTAAAAAAAAACATGGAAAATAATTTTGATGTAATCATTATCGGGTCAGGTCCAGGGGGCTATGTAACCGCAATTCGTTGTGCACAATTGGGCTTAAAAACAGCTATTATCGAAAAATATACAGTACTTGGAGGAACTTGTCTAAATGTAGGATGTATTCCTTCAAAAGCAATGTTAGACAGTTCTGAACGGTACCATGAAATCAAAGATAACGTAGATGTTCATGGGATCTCTGTTGATAACCCAAGAGTAGACCTTCAAAAACTGATCGCACGTAAAGCAGATGTAGTCGCTAAGATAAACGGCGGTGTAAGTTATCTGATGAAGAAGAATAAAGTAGAAGTATTTCAGGCAACTGGATCTTTTGTGGATAAAAACACTATTCTTCTGAAATCCGAAACCGAAGAAAAAACGATTACCGGTAAAAATATCATAATAGCGACGGGCTCTAAGCCCGCTTCGCTTCCGGGAATTGAAATTGATAAAAAGCGTATCATCAGTTCTACCGAAGCTCTGGTTTTAAAGGAAATTCCGAAACATCTTATCGTAGTTGGTGGTGGTGTAATCGGAATGGAATTAGGTTCGGTTTACGCAAGATTAGGAAGCAAAGTAACCGTACTTGAATATACAGGAGGAATACTTCCGAGTATGGACAAAAAAATGGGAGTCGAACTTCAAAAATCTTTAAAAAAGAATTTAGGTTTTGAATTTTTGCTAAATCATAAAGTTACCGGAGCAACCAATAATGGTGATAATGTAACCGTTACTGCCGAAGATAAAAACGGTAATACCGTCGCAATTGAAGGGGATTATTGTCTAATGGCAATAGGTAGAAAACCTTATACAACAGGTTTAGGTTTGGAAAATGTTGGAGTTGAACTGACTACACGCGGACAGGTTGCCACCGATAGCAATCTTGAAACCAATGTAAAAGGAATCTATGCCATCGGTGATGTTGTTGTAGGACCTATGCTTGCTCACAAAGCGTCTGAAGAAGGTGTTTATGTGGCAGAAATCATCGCTGGGCAAAAACCTCACATTGATTATAATTTAATTCC
>NZ_JAQWTM010000190.1 GCF_029242675.1 Flavobacterium sp. | reverse complement strand
AATTCCATGCGCGCCTTATCATCATCAATATTTCCGTACACGGCCCGCAAAGGTTTTACTTTTTTAATGGTATCTGTCACCATCAAATCTCCAATATCACCGGCATGCCACACTTCGTCCGCTTGGTCGACGTACTTCATGATGGTGTCGTCTATGTGGCTGTGCGTATCAGAAAGTAAAAGTATTTTTTTCATATTAATGGTGTCATTAGCAGGTATGAACTAATTTGGAGCTGTTTCCTGCTATCCGTTACAATCCACGCTAAAAAGCGTGGGATTTTCACTGCTATCAGGGCTAGGGCATTTCGGTAAAATTAAAGATTCTGCTTCCAATTAAAAAAAAATGTGGCACAAAAAAAACATTAGCACAATACGCCTACTTCAAAAATAATTAATAAGTATCTTTGTATTTCAAACTAAGGCCGACTTATTATAGTACTATCGCATTAGTTTCAAAAGAAAAAGTACCATTGAGATATTTTATAAAATTAGCATACAACGGCACCGCTTACCATGGCTGGCAATACCAACCCAATGCCTCCTCAGTACAAGAAGTTTTGAATAAAGCTTTCTCTGTCTTGCTTAACACTGATATCAGTATTATGGGAGCCGGCAGAACGGATACTGGCGTTCACGCATCGCAAATGTATGCGCACTTTGATTTTGAAAAAAACATAGATAACAAGCAATTAGTTCACAAACTAAACTCGTATTTACCCAAAGACATCGTGATTCATGAGGTTTTTCAAGTCGCTGACGAAGCACATACGCGATTTGATGCTACCAAGCGGACCTACGAATACCATATTAACCGATTCAAGGATCCTTTTTCGCAAGAGCTGAGCTGGTATTTTCACCTAGATTTAGATCTTGAGGCCATGAACGAGGCTTCACAATTATTGTTTCATCATACTAATTTCCAAAGTTTCTCCAAGGTAAATACGGATGTAAACACCTTTGATTGTACCATTTACGAAGCCAACTGGAAGCAAGAAAACGATAAAGTGGTTTTTACAATTTCGGCTAATCGTTTCTTGAGAAATATGGTGCGCTCCATAGTGGGAACTTTAGTAAATGTTGGTTTAAAAAAAATTACGGTCGCTGATTTTAATACCATTATCGAAAGTAAGAACAGAGATAAAGCAGGATTCTCCGTACCAGCGCACGGACTTTATTTAACTAAAATCGAATATCCTTTTTTAGGGAATGAAAAAGATTAATTCGATATGAAACGTCATTTCCTAGCCCTGATGGCAATGGAAATCCTTGATTGCCGGGGTTCGGCAAGCAAGATTGAAATGAACAGCAGGACCAAGCTCCTAAAAAATACTGAAATAAGATCAGCCATAAAATGAAAGCAAAAGCATTTGACACTCGATTATTTAAACGAATATTATACTACACTAAACCCTATAAATGGCGCTTTAATGGCGTAATAGCGTTTGCTATTTCGCTATCGGTATTTGCGGCCTTACGTCCGTATTTATTAAAGCAAACAGTTGATGGCTACATTCAAACCGAAGACGCCAAAGGTCTTTTATTGTATATCACCTTGATGGGAGTCGTATTGCTAGCCGAGGTTTTTTCGCAATTTTATTTTGTGTTTTGGGCCAACTGGTTGGGGCAGGATATTGTAAAAGACATCCGAATCAAGTTGTTTAAACACATCCTGAGTTTTAGAATGAAGTATTTTGACCTTGTTCCCGTAGGGCAATTAGTGACTCGTTCCGTGTCAGATATCGAGGCGATTGCGCGTATTTTTAGTCAAGGACTTTTTATGATTATTAGTGATTTGATGAAAATGGTTGTGGTGCTAGCCTTTATGTTTTACATGAATTGGTCTTTAACATGGATTGTAATTGTAGCGATGCCTATTTTGGTATTCATTACTCGCATTTTTCAACGGAAAATGCAAGTCGCTTTTGAGGAAGTACGTAATCAAATTTCGAATATGAATTCGTTTGTACAAGAGCGTGTGACCGGAATGAAGATTGTACAACTTTTTACAAGAGAAGTAATTGAGGCTAATAAGTTTAGAGAAATCAATGATAAACATAGAAAAGCGTGGATTAAAACCATTTTATACAACTCCATATTTTTTCCTATTGCTGATATTATTTCGTCTTTAACCCTTGGTTTTATTGTGCTGTATGGTGGTATGAAAATTTTAAATGGCGATACTTTTACCACTTTTGGAGATTTGTTCTCTTACACTATGTTTATCAGCATGTTATTTAACCCTTTGCGCCAAATTGCTGATAAATTCAATGAAATGCAATTGGGAATGATTGCTGCCAATCGCGTATTTGAAATTATTGATACCCAAGATCAAATTCAAGATACCGGTAAAATTGAAGCACCATTATTTGAAGGGAATATTAGTTTTAAAGACGTTCGTTTTAGCTATATCGCTGATGAAGAAGTGATAAAAGGGATTGATTTAGAAGTACAAGCAGGGCAAACTGTGGCTATTGTTGGGTCTACCGGTGCAGGGAAATCTACGATTATTAACTTACTAAATCGTTTTTACGAAATTAACAGCGGAACCATTTGTATAGACAATGAAAATATCGAAAATTATTCTTTGGACTCCTTACGAAAACAAATTGCGGTAGTATTACAAGACGTCTTTTTGTTTGCTGATACCATTTACAATAATATCACGCTAAACAATCCCGAAATTACTCGAACGGATGTTCTGGCAGCAGCCAAAGACATTGGTGTACACGATTTTATTATGAGTTTACCTGATAATTACGATTTTGACGTTAAGGAACGAGGCGTAATGCTATCTTCAGGACAAAGACAATTAATTGCCTTTTTAAGAGCCTATGTAAGTAATCCAAGTATTTTAATTCTGGATGAAGCCACCTCATCGATTGACAGTTATTCTGAAGAAATGATTCAGCGTGCCACAGAAACTATTACAAAAGGCAGAACTTCTATTGTAATTGCGCACCGCTTGGCAACTATTGTAAATGCTGATAAAATTGTGGTAATGGACCAAGGACTAATTGTAGAGCAAGGAACGCATCAAGAGTTAATACTTCGTGAAGGTGGTTATTACAAGAACTTGTATGACTCACAGTTTTCGGTAGCTAATTAATTATACAACTAGTAAAAAGGAATAGGTCACATTAAGAACTTCGATTTACTGTTTTTAAAAATAGCTTACAATGAACTCGTAAAGAACCACTTAAAAGGCAATTTAACGACAGTCAGAAAAATGAAATCACACTTTTAGAATTTAAATTGTTTTATTTTGAACTAGTTTATCAATATTGAATTTTTAATCTTTTTAAAAACAGAATAATTCCTTAAATTCGCCAAATCAAATAATTTAGAAAACTTATACAATGAAATACGATATCATAGTTTTAGGAAGTGGACCAGGTGGATATGTAACTGCCATAAGAGCATCACAATTAGGCTTTAAAGTAGCCGTAATTGAAAAAGAAAACCTAGGTGGTGTATGTTTAAACTGGGGATGTATCCCAACCAAAGCATTACTAAAATCAGCTCAGGTTTTTGATTATCTAAAACACGCCTCTGATTATGGTTTAACAGTATCTTCATTTGATAAAGACTTCCCTGCTGTGGTACAACGCAGTAGAACGGTTGCTTCTGACATGAGCAAGGGAGTTCAATTTTTAATGAAAAAAAATAAAATCGACGTTATTGATGGTTTTGGAAAACTAAAACCAGGCAAAAAAGTGGATGTTACAGCTAAAGACAATAAAGTTACGGAATATAGCGCTGACCATATCATTATTGCTACTGGAGCGCGCTCTCGTGAATTACCCAACTTACCACAAGATGGTACGAAAGTAATTGGATACCGTCAAGCAATGACATTACCTACGCAACCTAAATCAATGATTATTGTTGGTTCAGGAGCAATTGGAGTGGAGTTTGCACATTTTTACAATGCTATGGGAACAGAAGTAACTATTGTAGAATTCATGCCTAACATTGTTCCAGTTGAAGATGAAGACATCTCTAAACAAATGGAGCGTTCTATGAAAAAAGCAGGTGTAAAAATCATGACTAGCTCATCAGTAGAAAAAATTGACACTAGCGGTGCAGGCGTAAAAGCATATGTAAAAACGGCTAAAGGTGAAGTCGTTCTGGAAGCAGACATGCTATTATCAGCTGTTGGAATCAAAACTAACATCGAAAACATAGGATTAGAAGAAGTTGGTATCGCTACTGATAAAGATAAAATCCTAGTAAACGCTTACAATGCTACAAATATCCCAGGATACTACGCAATTGGTGACGTTACACCAGGACAAGCATTGGCACACGTAGCTTCTGCCGAAGGAATTAACTGTGTGGAAAAAATTGCAGGAATGCATGTAGAACCAATCGATTACGGAAACGTACCGGGTTGTACCTACGCTACTCCTGAAATTGCATCAGTTGGTTTAACTGAAAAACAAGCTAAAGAAAAAGGATACGAATTAAAAATTGGTAAATTCCCGTTCTCAGCATCTGGAAAAGCAAAAGCATCTGGAACTCCAGACGGTTTTGTAAAAGTAATTTTTGATGCCAAATACGGCGAATGGTTAGGATGCCACATGATTGGTGCTGGTGTTACCGATATGATTGCTGAGGCAGTTGTAGCGCGTAAACTAGAAACGACAGGGCATGAAATCCTGAAAGCTATTCACCCACACCCAACAATGAGTGAAGCAGTTATGGAGGCGGTTGCTGATGCTTACGGCGAAGTAATTCACTTGTAGTCATTGAGAGGATCGTAACGAATTCATGCTTAAAATATCAAAATCTGATTGGCATCTGCTAATCGGATTTTTTTTATTTTCTGTTTTGGGCGTAACCCTACTTCCACTCCGTTGCAGTACGGTCAGGCTATGCGCTCTATCTTTTATTCCATTTCATTCCATAAAAGGATGCCGCTGCTATCCTTTACGCAACCCAATAGGTTGACAAATGACAATTACACTAAAGTAGAAAAAAAGCCTTTGTCTCCTTAACTAATTCTTGAGTGTGCTTTGGTAATTCCTTTTCGACATAAGGATGTGAACCTCCAAAAACATGATTAGCATCGGCTATAATATGTGTAGCTGCTTTTGTAAAATGCTTTTTCAATAAATTAAATTCTTCCATTTTTACTGCTTGGTCGTCTGTGCCTTGCATTATCAAGTACGGAATAGACAGTTTTTTACTTGCGTTAGCCAAACTGTATTTTTCCTCATTACGCTCTAAATCATCCAAAACGGAGATATCCAAAGGCATCATTTGATTCGTTCTTGCGTTTTTAATGTACTGAACACCATCGGCTCTCCAATTAGTTCTGAATTTGGAATTCCACGAACGGTGAAAATCAAACGGACTCGCCCAGGTACAGACCTTCTTAATTTTAGTTGCAAACTGCGAACAATACAACAAGGCAGCAACGCCTCCCTTACTATGCCCAATAATAAAAATGTTTTCCATATTAATAATAGGTAAAACAGTTGGTAATTCGCTTACCACAAACTGCTCGACACTTTGTATGTCTTCCATTTCTTTTCCTAACGTATTCAGAGCAAATTTATCTAGTTTGTCAAAATCGGCAGCATTGTCAAGTCCCAATCCATTATGTGAAAAGTTGAACTTGAGGAAAGCAAAACCATTGTCCACGAAATCATCGGCAATCATTTGCCAACAACCCCAATCCTTAAAACCTTTAAAGCCATGACAAAAAATTACTACTCCTTTCTGATCTTGATTTTCGGAATAACTTACATCTAAGGCAAACTTTTGCTGCAAAGCACCTTCTAGAACAAATGATTGCGTTACGACCATGATTTTTATATTTAGGATTACACATAGGACCAAAGATAAGAACTAAAAACGTACCGTTTGCTACTACTATTCTTGACAAATTCGATTGCATTTATTGAAACTGCACAACAGAAAAAAATTCCTTCAAGCCTATCTATAAGTAGGTCATTTTCGCTACCTTAGTTCTTTCAAAACTAAATCAAACTACCATGCGCTATTTATCGGTACTACTCGTTTTTCTACTACTTACTTCCTGCAAGGAAAAATCAAATTCCAATGAGATCTTGGTTTCTAATTACTTCAATTATGGTGATTCACTAGAAACTGCAGGTGTAAAAATGATTCCAATTCAAACTCCGGTAGGCGAATTCAAAGTGTGGACCAAGCGCTTTGGAACCAACCCAAAAATAAAAATTTTATTATTGCATGGTGGCCCTGCAATGACGCACGAGTACATGGAATGTTTTGAAACTTTTTTTCAAAGAGAAGGATTTGAATTTTATGAATATGATCAACTGGGTTCGTATTATAGTGATCAACCAACGGATAGCACTTTATGGACTACCGAACGATTTGTAGAGGAAGTAGAACAAGTCCGCAAAGCCATTGGAGCCGATAGCTCTAACTTTTATGTGATAGGAAATTCTTGGGGAGGAATACTCGGAATGGAATATGCTTTAAAATACCAAAAAAATCTAAAAGGATTAATCATTGGGAATATGATGGCAAGT
Organism: Flavobacterium sp.; assembly: GCF_029242675.1. GTDB lineage: Bacteria > Bacteroidota > Bacteroidia > Flavobacteriales > Flavobacteriaceae > Flavobacterium. The sequence continues at coordinate 4,951 of NZ_JAQWTM010000190.1, read as the reverse complement.
GCAACGGAATATGGTGCTTACGCCAATGAGGTATTAGCCAAGCAAATGAAACTAGAAGTTTTGAGCGAAATTAGAGCGCTAGAAGCAAAAAAAGATTTTGCCAATCCTCGTTACATGGAATTGTTATTGCCAAACTTCTATAAAGAGCATCTTTGCCGTTTAGACGAGTGGCCAGATGCAGTAAATCGTTCTTTTAAGCACGTTAATAACGAAGTCTATACTTTGATGCAAGGTCCATCGGAATTTGGAATTGGCGGCCGACTCGCTAAATGGGATGTCAAAAACAGACTCAAAGAAATCGCTGTACCAACCTTAATGGTTGGAGCAAAATACGATACGATGGATCCAAAAGCAATGGAAGAGCAAAGTAAACTGGTTCAAAACGGTAGTTATTTGTATTGTCCCAACGGAAGTCACTTAGCGATGTGGGATGATCAAAAAGTATTTATGAATGGCGTTATTCAATTTATAAAAGAAGTGGACAAAGGAAAATAATAAGGACAAACATTTTACTATATTTACAATCAAGTATAACTAAAAATTATACTTGATTACAAAATACAATTTCCTATTGTTGTAAATAAAGTAGTTCTTTGTACTGCTTTAAAAAACGATTACATTTTCAACAATGCCAACAGCAGAGCAAGAACCCAACAAGAAAAAAATACTGGACAAAAGCATCACTACGCGAGAGTTAATCTTTTTAGTAGCATTTGTGCTTTGTTTGTCACCGTTTATCACGCCGCCTATTGCGTTGTTAATGGGACTAATCATCGCCCAATTCATAGGACATCCTTATTTACATCTCAACCATAAGGCAACCCATTTATTATTACAAATTTCAGTTGTAGGACTTGGATTTGGGATGAATGTAGATAGCGCCTTAAAAGCGGGACAAGACGGACTCCTTTTTACTATTGCTTCCATATTAATTACGCTAACAGCTGGTTATCTGCTAGGTAAAGCATTAAAAATAGATAAAAAAACATCCTATTTAATATCCGCGGGAACTGCTATTTGTGGCGGTAGTGCTATTGCAGCCATAGCGCCAGTCATTAAAGCCGAAGAAAAGCAAATCTCAGTGGCTTTGGGAACGATTTTTATTCTTAATTCGGTAGCACTGCTTTTATTCCCTTACCTCGGTCACTACCTCAACTTATCACAAACGCAATTCGGACTCTGGTGCGCTATAGCCATTCATGACACAAGTTCTGTTGTAGGTGCTGCGAGTAAGTACGGACCGCAAGCGCTAGAAATAGCGACAACCGTAAAACTAGCGCGCGCCTTATGGATTATTCCTATTGCTTTTTTATCGACCTTCCTATTCAAAAATAAAGAAACAAAAGTTAAGATTCCGTATTTTATTGGGTTGTTCGTACTTGCGATGATTGCTAATACGTACTTGCCTTTTATTCAGGATATCAGTTTTTATTTGACTTCAATTGCTAAATCGGGCTTGACCTTGACACTTTTCCTTATCGGATGTGGTCTGTCTAAAAAGGTACTTTCTTCAGTTGGTTACAAACCATTATTGCAAGGAGTAGCGCTTTGGTTACTGATTTCGTCCATGGCTTTATGGGTGGTGCTTACTTTGTTTTAAAGTTTAATTCTTGTTCATTCGATAGTAGCAGTATCCCATTTACAAACTTCAGAAAACGGTATTCTGCCACTGCAATTAGGTAGCGTTTTTTTATATCTTTGGAAAGAAATTGAACAACGATTTAAGTTAAAAAATGATTACAAAAGCTACTCTTCAAGATATTCCCACATTACAATCCTTAATTAATGGTGCTTACCGAGGCGAAGCCTCTAAAGCAGGATGGACAACCGAAGCCGAATTATTAGGTGGACAAAGAACTGACGAAACGGAATTAACCGAAATTCTATCAGATCCTAAAAACACACTCTTAAAGTACGTCGAAGCCGACCAAATTTTAGGCTGCGTTTTACTAACAGCTGAAGAAAATCAATTGTATCTCGGCATGTTGAGCGTTTCACCTCAACTTCAGAATAGCGGAATTGGCGCGAAACTTTTGGCGCAAGCCGACCTTCACGCAAAACAACTAGGTTTACCTAAAATTGTGATGACAGTAATTTCTATTCGATCAGAATTGATAGCCTACTACATCCGCAAAGGATATGTTGACACCGGTCTAAAAGCGCCATTTTCCGAAAGTCATTTACACTCTGTTTTAGGAAACGAAACTCTAGATTTCGTCGTGCTAGAAAAAGCAATTGATTTAAATTAATCTATAAGACCATTTCCTCAAATAAGCGATGGATTGTTATTTCTAAATCATCGCACAATCCAGGATGTGGTCGTGAGGTTTGAATCGCTGAACTTCGTAAAGCAGTTAACCAACGAAAACGTGACGGAATATCAAATTGTGCGATAGGTCCGCCATCCTTGGTACCGTGAGCAATTTTTTGGAACGAATCCAAGTTGAGCTGTAATTGCTCCCATTCAAAATCGTTCGCAAACAAATTCAGTTTTGTTTCATTCACCGTATACATCATCTTTATAAACTTGGCTTTTTTGCAAAAAAGTACGATCCCTACATTTAGGAATTCTTCGCGCTCTACCCTAGGTACAACCCGAATTACGGCATACTCATATGAGTGCTTCTCTTGCATTTTGTGCTTCGTTTATGAAAATTTCAGAATGATTTAATCGGGTCAGTAAAAACTGGTAGTACACTTCTCTAATCGCTTCAGGAGATTCGTCTGTGTCTTGCCATTCCAACCAATCTAAGGGAATTAGCTGAACAATATTTTTTATCGTTTCTGGAGTTAAAATAGTTTTAAACAATGCATCAGCCTCTTTAATCAGACTCGCTTGCGGCAGCAAAACATGGTCTTTAATGAGCTTAAACGGACCTTTAGCATGTTGTTCCCAATTGGTCCAAGAATGATGAAAATAGAAACTGGCTCCATGATCAATCAACCAAAGCTCTTTATGCCATAGTAGCATATTTGTATTTCTAAACGTACGATCAACGTTGGTAGTATAAGCGTCAAGCCAAACAATTTGCGAAGCCATTTTAGCATCAACGATCGTTACGACCGGATCAAAATTGATGGCTCCTGATAAAAAATGCAAGGCTAAATTTAACCCTTGACTACCTTGCAAAAGGTCTTGAATTTCTTCGTCGGCTTCCGTACGACCAAAAGCTTCGTCTAGATTAGCAAACACTAGTTCAGGAATGGCTAACTTTAAAACGCGGGCTATTTCTCCTCCTAACAATTCGGCAATCAAAGCTTTTACTCCATGCCCTGCCCCTTTGAACTTGAGTACATATTTAAAATCGTCATCGGCTTCCGCCAAAGCAGGCAAAGAGCCGCCCTCGCGTAATGGCGTGATGTACCGCGTTACATTTACGGTACGTAGATTGGGGTTAGTTGTCATAATCGGAATTTACTGAGGTACAAATTTACAAATAACAATGCGTATTCGAACCCCTATCATTGGTTAATTATTGGTTTGGTTCTCTATCATTAAATAAGCTTTACCACTATTCGTGTCGACAAAAGCCTACCTGCTTGAAAGGTAGAAATTACTGAGTAAGTACACAAATAACTATCATTTCAGCTTTTTGTTGTGAAATCAACAAAAAAGGCAGGCTGTGTGTTTACTATTATCTCAAAAAATCATACTTTAGTAATCTAAAATTAACGATAAAAACCATTCCTCTAAACCACAATTTATGAAAAAAACACTATTTATATTTCTTGCAATCACCAGCTTTGGCAGTATAGTAGGGCAACAAAAAGCAGAATCAAACGAGAAAAGCGAAAAAAAATCTGAAAGTAGTCTCGTTTTTAATCCGGATCAAAGTGTTGTAACCGATCACGTCACCACTATTAAAGGGCAAAAAGTACCGTACAAAGCCACTACCGGAACGATGCCTGTTTGGGATGAAGACGGAAAAGCAATTGCGGGTTTGTTTTACACCTATTATGAGCGAACTGACATTAAAAACAACGAATCGCGACCATTAGTTATTTCGTTTAATGGCGGACCGGGTTCGGCTTCCGTTTGGATGCATATTGCTTATACAGGACCAACCTTATTGAAAATTGATGATGAAGGCTATCCGGTACAACCTTACGGAATAAAAGAAAATCCGTACTCGATTTTGGATGTTGCCGATATTGTTTTTGTGAATCCAGTCAATACAGGATACTCGCGAGCCATAAGCAAAGAAACTCCTAAATCTACTTTTTTTGGTGTAAATGCTGATGTTAAATATTTGGCAAGCTGGATAGGAAGTTTTGTAACAAGAAACAACCGTTGGGCTTCTCCTAAATATCTTATTGGAGAAAGCTACGGAACTACCAGAGTTTCAGGTCTTGCCTTAGAACTACAAGAAAAACAATGGATGTACTTAAACGGAGTGATTTTAGTTTCTCCTACCACTTTAGGAATTAATCGCGGTGTTGCTACGGATGGTGCATTGAAACTACCTTATTTTGCTGCTACCGCTTGGTACCATAAAATGCTACCGGCAGACTTGCAAACTAAAGACTTAAATGAAATGTTACCCGAAATAGAGGAATTCACTATGAACGAACTCTTGCCAGCTATGAGCAAAGGAGGCGCACTTGATGACGGAAAAAGAAAAGAAATTGCTGCAAAAATAGCGCGTTACTCTGGCATGTCCGAAAAAGTGATTTTACAAAATAATTTAGACGTACCTACTGGATATTTCTGGAAAGAATTATTAAGAGACCAAGGATTCACAGTGGGAAGGCTTGATTCTCGTTACAAAGGTATTGACAAAAAAGATGCTGGTGACCGCGTGGATTTTAATGCAGAATTAACTTCGTGGTTACACTCCTTTACGCCAGCCATAAACATGTACTTGCGTAATGAATTGAAGTATAAAACCGATTTTACTTATAATATGTTTGGACCAGTGCGCCCATGGGACAACTCGAATGACAATACGGG
>NZ_JAQWTM010000187.1 GCF_029242675.1 Flavobacterium sp. | reverse complement strand
CCTAAATATTGTTTTAGAGCACGTTTGGCAATTTCAATATCGTCGTTTGCCTGTTGTCGAAGTACCTGAATTTGCTGGTATTCCGTAGAAGCGGAAATGAATTCTAATTTACCTGTTTCACCTGTACCATAGCGTAATTGTGCAGCGGTCTTAAAATTGGCATACACACTATCTAATTGTTCCGCAAAAAGCAGTTGAGCCTTATTGTAATTTATCTGGTCGTAAGCCTGCATCACATTTCGAACTAGCTGTTGTTCATTTAACGCATAGAATTTTTCGCCTAAAGCAATACGTTGTTTGTAAAACTTCGATTTTGAAAAACCCGAAAGCAAATCAATATTTCCCTGTTGTATCCCAAAGGTACGCAGTGTTCCTTGTTGCAGGCCTTGGTCTTGCATACCAGTATATAAAGAGGTACTACCCAAGTCAAAACTTGTGCCTTTCATAGCCTGTTCCCGTTCTATTAACGCTTGACTTTCTTTAAGAGAAGGGTAATTTTGCTTTGCCATTGCTATAGCTTCTTCCAATGAAATAGTCGTTGAAAGTGCATTGCCCTGCTTTATTTCCTGTGCAAAGCTGTTTCCAGAAGTGAACACACCTCCTAACAAAACAAGTATAGTAACTACTGCAGTGCTTTTATTGATGTAGCTTATATCGTTATCATTACCTTTTTTCTCTTTTCGTGCTTCTAGCAAATAATAAAGAACCGGTAGAATGACTAAGGTTAAAAATGTTGCGGTAAGCAGTCCACCAATGACTACCGTTGCCAAAGGTCGTTGTACTTCGGCACCTCCAGAGGTCGAAACCGCCATTGGTATAAAGCCCATGATGGCTGCTGTTGCCGTAAGTAAAATAGGTCGCAAACGTTCGTGTGTAGCTTCGTATATTCTGTCTTTTAGATTAGTCATTCCGCTTTCTTTTAGTTCGTTGAATTTATTTATCAGGACCAATCCATTCAGTACTGCAACTCCAAAGAGGACAATAAACCCAACGCCGGCTGAAATACTGAAAGGCATACCACGTATCCATAAGGCGATTACACCACCTATGGCTGCTAATGGTACTGCCATATAAATCATTATGGATTGTGAAAATGAATTGAGGGCGAAGTAGAGTAATATAAATATTAAGAATAATGCTATAGGTACCACAATCATTAGGCGGTCTGTAGCTCGTTGTAAATTTTCAAATGAACCACCGTAAGTTACATAGTAACCAGGAGGTAATTTAACTTCGGTTTCCAGTTTTTGCTGAATTTCTTCAACCATCGACTTGACATCACGTCCACGAACATTTACACCTACCGAAATACGGCGGTAGGTATTGTCCCTTGAAACTTGCATCGGACCAGGTTTGTAACTGATGTCAGCTACTTCCTTTAATGGTACTTGTGCGCCACTTGGCAAATCGATGTAAAGATTTTTAAGGCTAGTGATATCAGTTCTAAATTCTTTTGCTAAACGAATAACTACATCAAATCTCTTTTCACCTTCAAAAATGACACTTGCTTTTTCTCCTGCAAAGGCTGAACTCACATAATCATTTAGTTTGTCAACGGTTACGCCGTATTGTGCCATCTTTGCACGGTTGTATACCACGGTCATTTGTGGTAAGCCACTGGTGGCTTCCACATTTAAGTCTGCTGCACCGGGAACGGTTCTGATGACCGCAGCGATTTCCTGAATTTTATCAGCAAGAACGCCTAAATCCTCGCCGTACAATTTTATCGCCACATCTGACCGAACGCCAGTTAACAATTCATTAAAACGAAGTTCGACAGGTTGCGAAAACACAAAATTGACACCGGGAATCACTGAAATTTTTTCCTGAATTTTCTCTATGAGTTCTGCTTTGGTATCTGCCGAAGTCCATTTGCTTTTGTCTTTTTCAAGTATAATATAACTATCGGCGATATCCATTGGCATCGGGTCTGTGGGAATTTCGGCAACCCCAATTCTAGAAATTACTGTTTTAACTTCTGGAAATTTGTTAATGATATTTTGAAGCTTTTTTGAAGCTTCAATGGATTCGGTAAGACTACTACCCGGTTTTATCAACGCCTGCATTGCGATATCTCCTTCATCAAATTTAGGAATAAATTCTCCTCCCATAGTGCTAAAAATGAAGCCTGCAATAAATAATAGTACAACTGCAGCAGAAATAACACCAGCTTTAAAGCGCAATGCAAAATTTAGTAATGGTAGATACGCACGATTTAAACCATTCATAATTTTATCGCTTAACCTATCAATCTTATTTTCAAATTTGGCGAACCAACTACTCTGATTTTTCGTAGGTTTTAAAAATAATGCCGAAATCATTG
>NZ_JAQWTM010000168.1 GCF_029242675.1 Flavobacterium sp. | reverse complement strand
TCACCCATAACGCCTTCACGCAAATCACCCATTTCAATCATGATAATGATTTTATGAATTTTGTTCTGCTTTTGTGCTTCTATAGATAATTCCTGAATGGTATAAATTTCGGTATTGAAACTAACATCGGCATAGCGCACTATTTTTTCAATACTTCTTTTAGCCGGTGGCTTGATGTATACCGTTTGGATAGTAGGATCCAGCTTTTTTATTTTACGTAAATTACTAATTCGGGAATCATGCATTTCTCGAACTCCTAAGGACATGATTTCTTTTAAGTACAGCTCATTTCCGCAAAGGAGTTTGGTTACCACGCCATATTCTATGTTTCGACTGGTAAAAATCTCGTTCAGAAAGGTGTAGTTTTCTTCTAATTTTTTTCTGTATAGTTTTATAAAAGCCATTATTAGATAATTTTACGAGGGATCGTTTTTGCTATTCTAGTTAATAATTCATAATTAAGTTGATTGCTTAAATCACTAAAGGAGGCAACGGATACTGTCATGTCTTTTTGTGATCCAATTAATACTACTTCATCTTCTTTTTTTACAGCATCGATATCTGTTACATCAACGGTCATCATATTCATATTTACAGATCCGATAACGGCACATCGATGTCCTTGTATAAGGACGCGCCCTTGATTGCTTAAGGAACGGCTATAACCATGAGCATAACCTATGGGTACTACCGCAATTTTCATTTTTCTCTCGGCTAAAAAACTTGTTCCATAACCAATAAATTCACCACTGTTTACTTTCTTAGTCGACATAATTTTGCTTTTCCAAGCGATGATGCGTTGCAAAGGATCAATCTTGTTTTTGTACGAATTTAAAAATTTCACAAAAACCTCCGGACTTGACCACAGACCGTATTGCATAATTCCAATGCGGACAAGGTCCATTCTCGTTTCGGGATACATCATTGATGCAGCAGAGCAAGCGGTATGTTTTATTTCAGGTTGGATGCCCGTACTACAAATATAGTCATAGATTTCCTGATATTTTTTTATTTGCTTTTCTACTCGATAGTAATTGGTAATACTTTCGGCACCTGCATAGTGCGTGCACAAGCCTTTGAAAAGTAAATGCTCTGTTTCTTTTTTTAAAGTAGCAATAACCTGCGCTAGTTCCTGTTTGTCAAAACCTGTACGGTTCATTCCCGTTTCTACTTCGATATGGACAATGGCCTTTGTACTTAATTTTTTAGCTGTCTTTACAGCTGTGGAAAGCCTACTTTTATCAAAAATATAAAACTCTACACCATTAGTAATTACCCATTCCATATCTTCATTAGGAACGAAACCCATAATCATAATAGTCACTTTGTCAGACAATGCTTCCCTTATTATTTTAGCCTCCTCTACGTCAAAAGCAGAAAAATGGTTGACACCACAATCATTTGCCATAGTAACAAATTCATGCAGTCCGTGTCCATAGGCATTTCCTTTTACAACCGAAGAAAGAGTGACTTTTTTGCCAAAAGTCTTTCTCAAAAATTGGATGTTATTACGGTAAGCTGTTTTGTTAAGTTCTATTGTTGAATTAGTGTGCATTTAAAATTTGTTTACTAATTTGATGAAATAAGGCAACGCCGGTGGGAATAATCTCGTCTGGGAAATCATAATCAGGATTGTGCAGGGCAGGGGAGTCCGTTCCTGATCCTAAACCAAACATAGCGCCTGAAAATTGGTGGGTAAATAATCCAAAATCTTCTCCCCAAGTAAAGGGAGTCTCTTTTTCTATATAATTCAATTGATGCGTTGCAGCTGCCTTTTTGATATGCTCGACCGCCTTAACACTGTTTTCGTTTGCATAGAACTTTTGGGTCAATGAAGTCCGGCATTTTAAATTAAATTGCGCTGCTATCTTTTTCGCCTCTTTTTCTAAATCTTTTTCGATTATTTTCATTCGTTCATTGCTATCGCTCCGCACGGTAAAATGAATTTCGGCAGCACCCGCAGATACGCCGTATGCTTTTTTTCCCATTTTGGAATAAATAGGAGTGATCAAGCAGTAATTTTCTTTGGTAAGATCCGCTTGAATTAGGCTGCTGAATTTAGTGGTTATTTCGGCTAAAGCCAAAGCAGGATTAATTCCCATATGAGGCTCAGCTGCATGTGACGTAATTCCATCTAGTTTTATGATGAAACTGTTGACGGCGCAGCTAAAGGTTTTTTCTTTAGCGACAATTTGATTTTTTGGATAACCAGGAATGTTGTGCAAGGCGAAGGCAAAATCCGGTTTGTAACTAAATTTAGGGTCAGAAAGGACTTTTTGCGCTCCACTACCGTCTTCTTCTGCTGTTTGAAAAAGCAAAATTACTGTTCCGGTGTCGGGTCTGTTTTCATGCAGTTCCATCGCTAAACCACATAATATTGCCATGTGTCCGTCGTGTCCGCACTTATGAGACACGCCTTTG
>NZ_JAQWTM010000163.1 GCF_029242675.1 Flavobacterium sp. | reverse complement strand
CTCTATTACGATACACTAACAATTGATATAATTACTAGAGTTTTCTCCTTCGTCGAAATGTCAATTTTGGGTTAGTTTGGTATATTAAAAAACCTCCAAATTGCTTTCAAGGTTTACTATATAAAAATCTGATTTTTCACTACTTTGTCATTCCGACAGAGGAGGAATCTCCATTACGATACACTAACAATTGATATAATTGCTAGAGATTTCTCCTTCGTCGAAATGACAAATTTGGGTTGGCATATTAAAAAACCTCCAAATTGCTTTGAAGGTTTCATGCTTTTGTGTGGATTCGAACCGCAGCTGTATTTACTTAATTTTTCTTAAAAATTAGACATAAAAAAAACCTCCAAATTGCTTTGAAGGTTTTAGAGGCATCGTGCGGATTCGAACCGCAGTAGGAGCTTTTGCAGAGCCCAGCCTAGCCACTCGGCCACGACGCCATAATTGAATGGACGGCAAAAGTACTTAAAAAGTTGTTAGATTAAAAGTTTAAACCTGTAAATTTTAAAAAAATATTTAATTTATAGATGCTTTTGTAATCAGTAAACCTACTACTTGATGAAAGTATTAACTTCTGTACTCTTCTAATTCAATCGTAACTGATTCTACATCACCACCAATAGGAGGATTCAGTTTAGAAACACCTAACAAAATTCTAGAAACCTCAGGTGCTTCATTGAAAATCCTAGCGATAATGCGATGTCCCACATGTTCCAATAGTTGGGATCTAATATCCATCTCTTCGACTACAATTTTGTTTAAAAGAACGTAGTCGACCGTGTCATTTAGGTCATCAGACAGACAGGATTTTCGTAAATCAGTCTTTATTTCTAAGTCTACAGCGTAATCTGATCCAATTTTACCTTCCTCAATCAAACAACCGTGATAGGAAAAAGTGCGTATGTTTTTTAGTTTTATTGTTCCCATAGTATCTTTTTGTTCAAAGTTATGAGTTTAAGTTTTCTTGTGTTAACTTTAAACGTTAAACCTTAAACTTTTTTTTACCTTTGCTAAAATAAATTATCATAATGTCAACTGAAGAAAAGTCACTCCATTTTATAGAACAAATTATTGAAGATAGCCTAGCGAACGGTTTTGAACAGGATAAATTACGTTTTCGTTTTCCTCCTGAGCCTAATGGATATTTACACATTGGGCATGCAAAATCTATTTGTTTACAGTTTGGTTTAGGATTGAAATACAATGCGCCGGTTAACCTTCGTTTTGATGATACTAATCCTGCCAAAGAAGAGCAAGAATATGTAGATGCCATTAAAGAAGACCTACAATGGTTGGGTTTTCAATGGGCTGAAGAACGGTATGCTTCAGACTATTTTCAGCAATTGTATGAGTGGGCTGTGAAGATGATAAAGGACGGAAAAGCGTATGTTGATAGTCAATCTTCAGAGGATATGGCTACGCAAAAAGGGACGCCAACACAACCAGGAGTAGATGGTCCGTATAGAAATCGTTCCATTGACGAAAATTTAGCTTTATTCGAAGGAATGAAGAATGGAGATTATCCAGAAGGAAGTCATGTTTTACGCGCTAAAATTGATATGGCTTCGACTAATATGTTAATGCGTGATCCTTTAATTTATAGAGTTTTACACCGTCATCATCACCGTACTGGTAACGATTGGAAAATTTATCCAATGTATGATTTCGCGCATGGAGAGAGCGATTATATTGAGCAAATATCACATTCGATTTGTACACTTGAATTTGTGATGCATAGAGAATTATACAATTGGTTCCTGGACCAAATTTATGACGATTCAAAAGTTAGACCGCATCAATATGAATTTGCGCGTTTGAATTTGAACTATACTGTGATGAGTAAACGTAAGTTGCTACAGTTGGTTCAAGAAAATATAGTTAACGGTTGGGATGACCCGAGAATGCCTACTATTTCTGGATTAAGAAGAAGAGGGTATACTCCAAATTCAATTCGTAAATTTTGCGAAAGTATAGGAGTAGCTAAGCGTGAAAATATTATTGATTTTTCATTATTGGAGTTCTGCTTACGTGATGATTTAAATAAATCTGCTGCACGTGTAATGGCAGTTTTAGATCCTGTTAAAGTCGTTATTACGAATTATCCTGTTGATAAAGTAGAGTTATTGGATGCTGAAAATAATCAAGAAGATGAGTCTGCTGGTTTCAGAAAAGTACCTTTTTCGAGAGAACTTTACATAGAGAGAGAAGATTTTCTAGAAGTAGCACCACCAAAGTTTTTTAGATTAAGTATTGGTAATGAAGTGCGTTTAAAGAACGGTTATATTATTAAAGGAGAGTCAGTTACTAAGGATAATGACGGAAACATAACTGAAATTCAAGTTAGTTATGATCCCGATAGCCGTAGCGGAAGTGGGAGTGAAGCATCACAGCGTAAGGTAGCAGGTACCTTACATTGGGTTTCTATTGCACAAGCTATTCCGGCAGAAGTTCGTTTGTATGACCGTTTGTTTATAGATGAAGCTCCAGACTCTCATAAAGAGAAAAATTTCTTGGATTTCATGAATCCTAATTCATTACAAGTGATTACTGCCTATGTAGAACCAAGTCTTGCAACAGTAAGTATTGGTGATCAATTTCAGTTTCAACGTTTGGGGTATTTTGCCGTAGATAAAGATTCAACTACTTCAAAATTAGTCTTTAACAAAACAGTAGGACTAAAAGATGCTTGGGAAGAAAAAGGTAAAAAAGACACGAATGCTATCAATAGTGCGTTGAAAGACATCAATAAGTTTTTTAAAGTAGCTACTGATGAGGAACGAACTACGATTCGTGAAGCAATAGGAGGAACCCTAAAAGAGATCGTTAACTATAGCTTGCTGTTGAGTTCTTTTAAAAAGAATATCAACAACAACAAAAGCTCATTATTGTTTGCAAATTATATTTTGAAATATAGCTCTTTAGTTTTTGCAGATTTTGATAAAGAAGAATTATCTAAATTAGTGATGATGTCACTTAGAAGTGAATCAACATTTGTTAGAGTTCAAATTATTGCAAACTTATTAGATGGTGGATTCGAGGCTAGCTTCGTAAGGACTTTTAAAGATGAAATTTTAAAACTACAAGCTAATCCTCCTAAAAGTGTAACCGAGGAAGAAAGTAAGATTTTAGAAAAAATAGTAAATCAATTTTAATTATCAAAAAGCGCTGTAACAAGCGCTTTTTCTTATTATATATAAATAGTATTATAAATATTTATTTAATAGATTTTTATTATTAAAAATGACATTTTTTCAGCCATTTTAAAGCATTTTTTTTAAAAGTTGGATTAAGTATATGTTTTTATTATTTACAGTTAATAACGACGCTTAAAATAAGTTTTTTGTTTTTTTTGGCACTGTTTAACGATTTGTAAATAGGTAAAGTCGAAAAATTGTCGTATTATTGTATAAATGAATTATTTCAGTCATTTTTTATCTAATTCAAATTAGTAAGTACTAAATAAATTTTTTGACTAAAGGTTTTTTAAAAATAGTCAAGTAGAATTAAATTTTAATAGAATTGTGATTTAAGCACAATTTCAATTTCAATACTTTTCTTTAAACATTTTTTACTCTTATTATGAAAAATATATTTTTAGCAACTTTTTTATTTTTTGGAATTGTAGCATCAGCACAAACACATCAGTTGGTGCTTCATAACGGAATCGTTCAGAATGTGAATTTTATTAAACAAAATGACAGTCTTTTATTTTATTCAGATTTTGATAGTCAAGAACAAAAACTAATTAGTGCTCATGCAGTTGCTTATTTAAAAAATCTAAAAACTGAGGAACAAATTGATATTACTAGTAAAACGGTAATTAATGATAAAAAGGAATATTTGAAAGTGACCCTTGTCGATCATGTAGACCAAGTCCAAGGTTTGAAAGAAGTTGATTCATTTAATGGCTATTTAAATAAAGCCAAAGGAATTTCGAAATGGGAACAGTATGAAAATACCGAGAGAGCTGTTCGTTATCGCGCTGCCGCAAAAGGATATCCTTTTGTTTTTATAATTAAAAATGCCAATGGTAGCTTCAAGGCAATCGCTTACAACTATTAGCTTTACTATTTGAGAAGGGTAGGTTACTACTAACAATATTATAAATGAAAAAGATAATATTGTAAATATTTAATAGTAAATAGTTTATATCTTTATATTAATATTAAAACAAACAAAATTATGTCAAATAACACAGGAACAACATTATTAGCTTTATTAACTGGAGCTGCAATTGGAGCAGGAGTAGGAATATTATTTGCACCAGACAAAGGATCAAAAACTAGAGGAAAAATCAAAGAAGGGTACAATGATGCTCAAAAAGATTTAGTTAAGAAATACGAGAAACTTTCTGAGGAAGTAAAATCGAGATTATCAACAGCTAAAATTGATTTTGAAGGAAGTTACGATGATTTATTAGACAACATGAGTCATAAAACTGAAGACGTTATTCTATTTCTTGAAGATAAATTAGCGGAATTGAAAGCTAAAAATGCTAAACTTCAAAAATAGATTTTATAATTATAACCAAGTAATATATGGCTTTTGAAGATTTAAAAGAAAGTACGGAAGGAATTCGGGAACAAGCTCAGGCAATTATTGAAAGCAATGTAGCCTATTATAGGTTGCGAGCTTTTAAGGTGGCTATGAAGTCAACAACCATGGTTTTGAAATTAGCATTAATCGCCATGTGTGTTTTAATGGTATTACTTTTCCTATCCATAGCACTGGCTTTTTACATTGGTAGCTATCTGTCAAATTATGCTCTTGGTTTTCTATGTGTTGGAGGATTGTATGTACTTGTAACTATAGTCTTAGTTATAGTAAGAGATAAGATTATTGAAGGCCCTTTATTAAATAAATTTTCCAAACTATTTTTTAACAACTAAACTATGGAGCAAAAAAAATATTCTTCATTCGCCGAAATTGATAGAGAATTGGAAATTTTAAAAATTGAAAAGGACATTCACTACCAAAGACTAATCTATAACGTTCAAAAGACCAAAGAAGGTTTAGAACCAATGACACTCATAAAGGGATTTGTTAGTTCCACTTTGAGCAATTTTCCAAGCTCTTTAGGAACGATATTTAACTTGGCGTTACCTTTTATTATAAAAAGGTTTTTTAATAAAAAAAGAGGCAATTAAGCCTCTTTTTTTATTGGTTTATAACCTATTCCGTATCTTCTTCTTCGTCTACTGGAGGAGCAATAGGAGTAGGGTTGGACATTTTATTCGCTGTGGTTGATCGGCCTTGTTTCATCGATTCACCTACCATGTTGCTAGCAGTAAAGCTTGCCACCATGTTGTTTAGCATGTCACTTCCTGCTTGTGGAGAATTAGGAAGTAAGATTAAATTAGAATTTGTGTCTGCGCCAATGGCTTGTAAAGTATCATAATGCTGCGTAACCACAATCAATGCCGATGCTTCTTGTGAATTAATACCCACTCTGTTCAGTACATCTACACTTTCTACTAAACCTCTTGCAATCTCTCTTCTTTGGTCTGCAATACCTTGTCCTTGCAAGCGTTTGCTTTCTGCTTCTGCTTTTGCTTTAGCGACAATTCTAATTCTAGACGCTTCTGCTTCAAATTCAGCAACTGTTTTTTCTCTATCAGCTGCATTAATTCTATTCATGGCATTTTTTACTTGAATATCAGGATCGATATCAGTAACTAAGGTGTTGATAATCGTATAACCATAAGTTGTCATTGCTTCATTTAATTCTCTCTTTACAGCAATGGCAATATCATCTTTTCTTTCAAATACATCATCAAGTTTCAGTTTTGGTACTTCGGCACGTACCACGTCAAATACATACGAGGTAATTTGGTCATGAGCATATTCTAGTTTGTAAAAAGCATCGTAAACGGTGTCTTTTACTACCATAAATTGAACAGACACCTTTAGTTTAACAAATACGTTGTCTTTAGTTTTTGTTTCGATAATAACATCTAATTGCTGGATTTTAAGATTGACCCGCCCCGCAATTCGATCAATCAAAGGAATTTTTAAATGTAACCCGGATTGTCTTACGCTATGAAATTTACCAAATCGCTCTACGATAACCGAAGATTGTTGTTTGACCGTGAAAAAGGACGACATTAAGATAAAAAGTCCTAACACAAGAATGATAATTAATGCAATGTTCATGATATTATATATTTAGTTAAATAATTAGGGTTAAATTACAAAAAAACTTTAGGTTTGTCGTTGTTTAAATCAACTATATGAAAAAGCTAGTCTTGTTACTGATGTTTGTTTGGAGCTATACTAGCAGTTATTCTCAATATGGGTACAGAGATTCTAACCGAATTGGAATTACTTTAGGCGCTAATCAATTCACTTTAAACACTTCTAATTTTAGTTCTAAACCTGATTTAGGCTGGAGTGCTGGTTTATCAGTTAGAGGTAATTTTTATGATAATTGGGATCTGGTTTATGCTTTACAGTTTAGTGAAAACAATTTTTCAGTCGCTACGACTAGTTTAATTAGTGGTAAAGAAGACGTGAATTACAAGCTATCATCTGCTCAAATAGCACTTTCTTTAAGCTACATTTTAGTCGAGAATCATCTTAGTATTGAAATTGGTCCGTTACTGCAAGTAAATGGTAAACTTCAAATCGATAAGTCTAATGAAAATAATACGATATCTGGAACAACTCTTTTAGCTAAAGACATTGTAGACATTTCTAAATTTAACTTTTATCCAACGGTTGGCTTAACAACTGGACTAAAACATTTTAGATTAAATGTATCATATCAATATGGTATCAATAACATGTTAGGGAATCTAAATAAAAATAGTACTGGAGTTAATTTTAAAGGAAATGCAGGAATAGTAAATGGTAATGTTATTTTGTATTTATAAAAAAAGCCTCCATTGAAATTGGAGGCTTTTCTGTTTCTATAAAGTAGCTATTGCTTTTTCAATTCTTACTATCGTTTCTTTTTTCCCAATGAGTTCCACGATATCAAATAGGTGAGGGCCTTTTAAAGCACCAACCAAACTCAAACGGAAAGGTTGCATTACTTTACCCATTCCTATTTCGTTTGTAGTCATCCAATCCTTTACTATGGTTTCAATGTTTATGGAACTAAAGTCGTCGATTGAATCTAAAACAGTAACTAATTGTTGCATTAAGGCTGGTGTTTCTTCTTTCCAGTTTTTGCTCGCTTTGGCATCATATTCTGATGGTGCAACAAAAAAGAAATCACTTAATTCCCAAAATTCTGAAACGAAATTAGCGCGTTCTTTTATTAGTGAAACAATCTTTGTTAGATTGAATTGTGCTGCATCTATGTTTTTATCTGATAGAGTAGAAGAGAAGGTTTCTGCTAAATCTTCATCCTTTTGAAGCATTAAATAATGGTGGTTGAACCATTTATTTTTTTCAGGATCAAATTTTGCTCCTGATTTGTGTACTCTAGTCAAATCAAATAAAGTAGCTAATTCTTCAAGTGAAAACAACTCTTTTTCAGTTCCGTCATTCCAGCCTAGTAGGGCTAGAAAGTTTACTACTGCTTCTGGAAAAAATCCGTTTTCTCTGTAACCTGATGATTTTGTCATGTTGGAAGCATCTGTCCATTCTAATGGAAATACAGGGAATCCTAATTTATCTCCATCGCGTTTAGACAATTTTCCGTTTCCTACCGGTTTTAATATTAAAGGTAAATGAGCAAATTGAGGTGCATCCCATCCAAAAGCTCTGTACAATAAAACGTGTAGTGGCATAGATGGTAGCCATTCTTCGCCACGGATCACGTGCGTAGTTTCCATTAAATGGTCATCAACGATATTAGCTAAGTGATAGGTTGGCATTCCGTCACTTTTAAACAAAACTTTATCATCTAATAAACTAGTCTCAAACTTGACAGCGCCTCTTATAATGTCTTTTAGATGTAATGTTTCGTTAACCGGTGTCTTAAATCGTATTACGTATTGATCTCCCTTTGCAATTCTTGCGGCAGTTTGTTCTGTAGTTAAGGAAAGTGAGGTGTCTAAGGAATCGCGGTTCGTATGGTTGTAGATGAAGGTTTTCCCTTGTTCTTCCTGTGTTTTTCTGGCTTGTTCCAATGCTTCAGTAGTGTCAAAAGCATAGTATGCCCAGCCACTTTCAATCAGTTGATTAGCATAATCAGCGTAGATGTGTTTTCGTTCGCTTTGGCGGTAAGGTCCAAATTGTTCGTTTTTCCCTATTGTTTCATCAGGTGCAATTCCTAACCACTCTAATGCTTCCATAATGTATTCTTCTGCACCAGGTACAAATCTATTTTGATCTGTATCTTCAATACGAAGGAAAAAAGTTCCTTGGTGTTTTTTTGCAAATAAATAATTAAATAAGGCGGTTCTAACACCTCCAATATGTAATGGTCCAGTAGGACTTGGTGCAAATCGCACGCGTACTTTTTGTGACATTCTATTAATTTTGGTGCAAAGATACAATTTCAATTGTGGAAATGTTGAATATGGAATTCAGTTATTTAGATGGTTATGGTCTTTATTTAATTTTAGGAAGTATACAAACATTAAAATTTGTACTTTTATTGGTTATTAAACAAGCTAAGTGTAGTGAAGGGATCCAATTTGATTTTTAGAAAGTTAGAAGATTTTATCAGGAAGTATTATGTGAATGAGCTTATAAGAGGTGTTCTGCTTTTTATTGGTTTAGGTTTACTGTATTTCTTGTTCATTATAGTCGTGGAACATTTTCTTTGGCTTAAGCCGAAAGGCAGAGCCGTTTTATTTTGGTTATTTGTTGTGATTGAAAGCTATTTATTGGCCCGTTTTATCGTTTTCCCATTTTTTAAATTATTGAAACTTAAAAAAGGAATAGATTATAATACGGCCGCGGGTATCATAGGAAGTCACTTTACTGAAGTGAAAGATAAATTATTGAATTTTATTCAGCTAAATCAGGATGTAGAAGATGGTTCAAATTCGGATCTTTTAGTGGCATCAATCGAGCAGAAGGCCGTAGCACTAAAGCCTATTGTTTTTTCTAATGCGGTGGATTTTAAAGCCAATAAGAAGTGGATACCTTTAGCAGTGCTTCCGTTAATTGTTATTGGGTTATTTTATATATCAGATGATAATAAGTTTATTGCTCAAAGTTTCAATCGGGTAGTCCATTTTAATACCGAATATTTACCGCCGGCTCCTTTTAAGTTTGAAGTGCTTAATTCAAAGTTAGTGGTGGAGGAGAACGATGATTTTGTGTTGCGTGTGCGTTCCGTAGGAACAGTGGTGCCTGAAAAGGTTGTTATTGTGATGGATGGAGAAAGTTATTTCTTGGAGCAGATTAAGGTTGGAGAATTTGCCTATCGCTTTTCTAATGTTAAGGATGATATTTCTTTTAATTTGAAGGCAAATGAGGTTACTTCTGGAGATTTAAATTTAAACGTTTTAGCTGTTCCCTCCATTAAAAACTTTGAAATGCAGTTGGTTTTTCCATCGTTCTTAGGTAGGAAAAGTGAAATTGTTAAGGGTGCTGGAAATGCTATTGTTCCAGAGGGAACAATTATTAAATGGGTGCTTACGGCCGCTTCAACATCGTCAGTCGATTTGGAGGCAGGTGGTAAGGTTCAGTCATTTAGTAAATTTGACAATCAATTTATTCTCAAGAAAAGCATCAGTCAAAATACAGATTATCAAATTGTTACTAGTAATTTCAACGCAAAGCGATATGAAAAACTTAAATATCAAATCACCGTTATAAAAGATCAATTTCCTACAATTGAGGTTGCTAAAAGTCCTGATAGTTTAAAGGTTAGTAGTAATTATTTGGTTGGTCAAGTTGGTGATGACTATGGTTTATCACGATTACAAATCGTTTATTATGATGTTAAGAACCCCACAATCGGTCAACGTTCTGTATTACCTATTAGAAATGGTGTTTTTGATCAATTTGTTTTTTCTTTTCCAGGTAACCTGCTAGTTAAGGAAGGTGTTGTTTACAATTATTATTTTGAAGTTTTTGACAATGATTTGTTGCATGGTTTAAAGAGTGCGCGATCGTCTGTGTTTAGTTCCCGTATTAGTACGGAAGAGGAAGTAAGAGATCAAATTTTTGACCAGCAGTCTGATAATATTAAAGGCTTGCAACAGTCACTGACCAAGCAAGAAAAACAATTATCACAGTTAGATAAGCTTCAAAAGCTTGGAAAGGAAAAAGAAAATTTTAGTTATGCAGAGCAGCAAAATGTAAAAGATTTTATTCAACAGCAAAAGAAGCAAGATCAAATGATGCGGGATTTTGCCAACAAGTTAAAAGAGAATTTAGGTAAGGAAGCTGCAGGCAAAAAGGACGAGTTCAAGGAAGCTTTGGAGAAGAAGGTTGATAATGCTAACGAAGACTTGGATAAAAACAAGAAGTTGTTAGACGAATTACAAGCGTTAAATGACAAAATTAAAAGTGAAGAACTTACCGAAAAAATTGAAAAGTTTAAGCAAAACAGTAAGAATCAGGTTAAGAATTTGCAGCAGTTAGTTGAACTTACTAAACAATTTTATGTAAAGAAAAAGGCAGAGCAAATTGCTGATAAGTTAGACAAGCTAAGTAAAAAACAAGAAGAGTTAGCGAATTCAGATAAAGCAAATTCGATTGTAAAGCAGAAGGATATTAAAGATGCATTCAATAATATTGAAGAAGAGTTAGCTAGTTTAAAGAAGGACAATGCCGATTTAAAAAAGCCGCTTGACATTGGTGACGATGCAGCTGCGACCAAATCTATCGATAATGATTTGAATAAAGCAGCTGAGGAATTAAAAAAGGGTAGTGAAAGTAGGGCTAAACCAAATCAAAAAAGTGCAGCGAGCAAGATGAAGTCTTTATCAAAAAAGATGTCAGATAGTTTGTCTAGTTCTGAGTCGGAACAAATGCAAGAGGATGTAAAGATGCTGAGGCAAATTTTGGACAATGTTCTCGCTTTTTCTTTGGCTGAAGAAGTAGTTATGTTGGATGTCAGAACTCTCAATTCTAGTTCGCTTTCATATAATAAAAATATTAAAAAGCAACAGGATTTAAGGTTGCAGTTTAAGCATATTGATGATAGTATTTTTGCAATGTCTATACGTAATCCCAAGTTTACTGACGATGTTACAAAAGAAATTGGTAATGCACAGTATAATTTGGACAAGGCCGTAGAGAGTCTTGTTGAGTCAAGAATTGCTAAAGGGGTATCTCATCAGCAGTATGCCATAGCTGCTTCTAACAAATTGGGTGATTTCTTGAGTAGTATTTTAAGTAATATGCAAAACGAATTAAGCGGAATGGGTTCGGGTAAACCTCAAAAGGGAGAAGGTCAAGGAATGCAATTGCCTGACATTATCTCGAAGCAGCAAGGGTTGGGTGATAAAATGAAGGAAGGTGGTAAGAAGGACGGTATAGCTGGCGGTAAGAAGGACGGTGGAAACAAAGAGGGTGGCGAAGGAAGTGAAGGCGAAGCTAAGGATATCCTAGAAATCTACAAGGAACAAAAGGCATTAAGGGAGGCGCTTGAGGGAGAGTTGAAACGCCAAGGTGTAGATGGTCAGGGGAAAAGTGCAATTGATAAGATGAAGCAAATTGAGAAAGAGTTGTTAAATAAAGGATTTAATAAAGAAACGCTTCAAAAGGTTTTAGAAGTTAAGCAAGAATTATTAAAACTTAAATCAGCACTACAAACTCAGGGAGAGGACAGCGCAAGGCAGTCTGAGGTTGGTAGTAAGCGTACTTCTGGCACGAATAAGCCCTTGCCAGATGCTTTAATAGATTATTTAAATAGCATAGAGATATTAAACAGACAATCATTACCTTTGCGCTCCAATTTAAACCGTAAGGTTCAAGAATATTTTAGTAAATAATGATCAATTTTAATTACGAGTGCAATTTTAATTTAGCCGACGAAAACAGCATATCTGAATGGCTAACGAATGTATTAATATCTGAAGGCAAATCAGAGGGAGAGATTAATTACATCTTTTGCGATGACGACTATTTACACAAGCTAAATGTCGAATATTTAGACCATGATACTCTTACAGATGTTATCAGTTTTGATTACACTATGGGTAATGAAATTAGCGGTGATTGCTTTATATCTGTGGAGCGTGTTGCTGACAATGCTAATGATTTTAACGTAAGTTTTGATGAAGAGTTGAAGCGTGTTATTGTCCATGGTTTATTGCACTACTGCGGTTATAAAGATAAGGGCGAAAAGGAGGTGGCTTTAATGCGTTCAAAAGAGGATGAAAAACTAGCTATGTTCCACGTGAAACAGTAGTTTAAACATCTTTCAATTTGTGTTCCACGTGAAACATTTTTTGTTTGTCTTTGCTGTTTTTTGTTTTTTGATTTTTGTTTCACGTGGAACAAAACTTCAGTAGTCCTTTAAATTGTTTAGCTGTTCCACGTGAAACAACAGCTGTTTAGTTTTTAATTTTTTCAGCTTGTTGTTTGCTTTTTTAGGTTTAATACTATTCCCAAATGTTTTGGGTTAATTTTTATAAAAATGTTTCAAGAAGAGTACGATGTTGTAGTTGTTGGTGCGGGGCACGCAGGTTCAGAGGCTGCTGCGGCAGCATCTAATTTAGGTTCCAAAACTTTATTGATAACCATGAGCTTGCAAAATATTGCGCAAATGTCATGTAATCCGGCAATGGGCGGAATAGCCAAGGGTCAAATAGTACGGGAAATCGATGCGCTGGGTGGGTATTCAGGTATCGTTTCGGATAGAACTGCTATTCAATTTAAGATGTTGAATAAGTCCAAAGGTCCGGCGATGTGGTCACCACGAGTTCAATCAGATCGTATGCGTTTTGCCGAAGAATGGCGAATGAT
Organism: Flavobacterium sp.; assembly: GCF_029242675.1. Lineage (GTDB taxonomy): Bacteria > Bacteroidota > Bacteroidia > Flavobacteriales > Flavobacteriaceae > Flavobacterium. The sequence continues at coordinate 13,290 of NZ_JAQWTM010000163.1, read as the reverse complement.
GTTAGAAGGTACTCCAAATCTTGATTTTTATCAAGAAATGGTGAGTGGGTTGATAATTGAGAATGGAGTGATCAAAGGGGTGAAAACTTCTTTGGGTGTTGAGATTCGTTCGAAATCGGTTGTGCTTACTAATGGAACTTTTTTAAATGGTTTGATTCATATCGGTGAAAAACAATTTGGCGGTGGTAGAGCAGGGGAGAGTGCTGCTTACGGAATTACCGAGGATTTAATTAAAGTTGGTTTCGAGGCTGGAAGAATGAAAACAGGTACGCCTCCACGTGTTGATGGTCGTTCTTTGGATTATTCTAAAATGAATGAAGAAAAGGGAGATGCACGTCCAGATAAATTTTCGTATTCTGATGTTACTTCTCCGTTAGTGCATCAAAGGTAATGTCATATGACTTATACTTCGTGAGATGTTCATGATATTTTAAGAGAAGGTTTTGATCGCTCTCCAATGTTTAACGGACGTATTAAAAGTCTTGGCCCAAGATATTGTCCATCGATAGAGGATAAGATAAATCGCTTTGCTGATAAAGAAAGACATCAGTTATTTATTGAGCCCGAAGGTTGGAAAACATGTGAGGTATATGTTAATGGTTTTTCTACATCCTTGCCAGAGGATATTCAATTTAAAGCATTGCGTTCGGTTGTTGGATTTGAGAATGTGAAATTCTTCCGTCCAGGATATGCAATAGAATATGATTATTTTCCGCCAACACAATTAAAGCATACTTTAGAAACTAAGTTAGTAGAAGGTTTGTATTTTGCTGGACAAATTAATGGTACTACCGGATATGAAGAAGCGGCTTCTCAAGGTTTGATGGCTGGTATCAATGCGCATTTAAAAGTGAATGAGAAAGCGCCTTTAATTTTGAAAAGAGATGAAGCGTACATTGGAGTCCTTATTGATGATTTAATTACCAAAGGAACTGAAGAGCCTTATCGTATGTTTACCTCTCGTGCTGAATACAGAACTTTGTTGCGTCAAGATAACGCTGATTTTAGATTGACTCCTATGGGTTATGAAATTGGTTTAGCTTCGGAAAAGCGTTTACGGCGAATGGAGCATAAATTAAATGAGTCTGAAAAAATGGTTGCTTTTTTCAAAGAAACAAGTGTTTCGGTTGCTGAAGCAAATCCTATCTTGGAATCAAAAGGAACCGCTACAATTTCGCAAGGTGATAAAATGTTTAAGGTTTTTTCTCGTCCGCAAATTGATTTAGAAGATATTTTAAAATTTGATAAGGTTAAAGATTACGTGTCTGAAAACAATTTAGATCAAGAAATTCTAGAACAAGCCGAAATTCAGGTGAAATATTCGGGATACATTGAGAAGGAAAGAAATAACGCTGATAAATTGACGCGTTTGGAAGATGTAAAGATTCCGGTTGATTTTGATTACGATAAAATAAAGTCGATGTCAATTGAAGCGAAACAAAAATTAACCAAAATTCGCCCTGTGACGATTTCGCAAGCTTCTAGAATAAGTGGAGTTTCACCAAGTGATATTTCAGTGCTGCTTATTTATATGGGCAGATAACTAATTGTTGCGGACTTTGTTTAGTTAGTTTGAGAACAAAAGTGCTAGTAAATAGTTTTTAATAAAGTTTGTTCCACGTGAAACTAGGTTGCTAAGGCCTATTATCATTGGGTTTTTAATAAAATATAAAAAGAAGGAGTAATGGCAATTAATGTCTATTGCTCCTTTTAAAAGTTAAAAGGGCTAGCATTGCTGAATAGTAATTGCGGCTGTCAGTTTAAATCGGGTTATTTAAAAATACACATAAATGAATATTTCAAATAAAAAACATTTTCTTACGGTTAAAGATCATTCTGTTTCAAAAGAAACTTTTGAATTGTATCATGATGCTGATTTAGATATGTTAATTACTTCACCACAACCCAGTTTGGACAATTTGGGTAAGTACTATGAAAGTGAAGACTATATTTCACATACGGACAGTCGAAGATCCTTATTTGAAAAAGCATATCATTTTGTTAAAAATATTGCACTCAAAAATAAATTACAACTAATAAACAGTGAGCAAGTATCCAAGGGCAGACTATTGGATATTGGGGCAGGTACGGGTGATTTTTTGACGGTAGCTAAGGAAAATAGTTGGGAAACAGTGGGAATTGAACCAAGTGAAAGAGCTAAAGCTATTGCGGTAAGCAAAGGCATATCTTTTGTAGAAAGTACAAATGAGTTGGCTGATGCCTCTTTTGATGTTATTAGTATGTGGCACGTATTAGAACATGTTCCTGATTTAGATTACCAAATAAAAGAATTGAAACGTTTGTTGAAACCAACAGGTACTTTGATTGTGGCGGTTCCAAATTTCAAATCTTTTGACGCAAAACATTATGGAGCTTTTTGGGCTGCCTATGATGTGCCTATCCATTTTTGGCATTTCTCTAAAAAAGCAATTAAAGTGTTATTCGAAAAAGAAAATATGAAATTGGAAAAAGTGCTTCCTATGAAGTTCGATTCGTTTTATGTTAGTTTATTATCTGAAAAATACAAAAACGGAAAAATGAATTTTATCAGTGCTTTTTTGGTAGGATTGAAATCTAATTTAAAAGCAAAGCAGAATTTCGAATATTCATCACATATTTATGTTCTGAAACAAAGCTAAACCGAATTCTAAGCCCTTTTTAAGCTGTTTTTACCCTTTTGGTATATAAATTCATTGCTAGTTTTTATTTATCCCTTAAAACGCAATTAAAAGAGGTGGTTTTAATAATTATTACTTATTGATTTTTTGAATTGAATAATATTAGCTTATAGTGTTAAAAATAGCTGTTTTTTAAAGTTTTTTAGGTTACTACCTATTTTTTCATATTTTTGCTTACACACTTAAATTACAAATAAACCAAAATGAAAAAAGTATTATTATTTATCGCAATTTCTATTTCAGTAGTTGCTTGTAACAAGCCATCAGAAGTTAAAGAGGTAAAAACTGCTTATGTAGATACTTCGGTATTAATGAAAGAATATACAGAGGCAAAGGATCTTGAAGCGAAATACAAAGCACAATCGAGCGAAAAAGGAAGACAATTAGAAGCTGAAATCAACCGATTCAAGCAAGATGCCTCTAACTTTCAAGCACAGGCACAAGCGAATGGTCAAGAATGGGCTCAAAAACGTGGAGCTGAATTGCAAAAAAGAGAGCAAGAATTAGGCTATGCTCAACAAGCATTAGCACAACAATTGCAGCAAGAAGGTGGAGCTGAAATGGATTCTTTAGTTTCAGGAGTAAAGAAATTCATAAAAGCATACGGAAAAGAAAAAGGATACTCATACATATACGGAACTGGTGATGCTGCAACAGTACTTTATGCTGAGGATAAGTATGATATTACTAAAGAGGTAGTTAAAGCTTTAAATGACAAGTATAAATCAACTGCAAAGTCAGATGATAAAGTAGAAGAAAAGAAATAATATTCTTGTCTTTAGATCAAAAGCCTTCCTTTCTAATAGTGAAAGGAAGGCTTTTTTTATATTATAACCGTATATTTTGTAATTTTAGAAAAGTTTTTACTAAATAAGAAATTACTGATATTATAACCTACACGCCTAATGCAAACTATTTCTGAAGCTGCTGCTTACACTTTACAATTCATCAATCAAACGCAACGATCGGTTTTTTTAACGGGTAAGGCGGGAACCGGAAAGACTACTTTGCTAAAGGAGATAATTGCAACAACCCACAAAAACACTGTGGTGGTGGCGCCAACGGGTATTGCAGCGCTAAATGCGGGAGGTGTTACGATTCATTCTATGTTTCAATTGCCATTTGGAGGTTTTATTCCGTCGTTCAATGTGGATTCTCAGTTTACAGATACCGTTAAGTTCGAGTCTAAAGATACTTTGCGCAGGCATTTCAAAATGAACGGTCTTAAAAAGGCGGTTATTCGTAATATGGAGCTGCTCGTGATCGACGAGGTTAGTATGTTGCGTGCGGATTTGCTTGATGCCATGGATTATATGATGCAAACGGTACGAAAAAAAACTACACCTTTTGGAGGTGTGCAAGTGCTTTATATAGGAGATTTGCTACAACTTCCACCTGTAATTAGAGACGAGGAATGGCGAACATTGCGTAACTATTACAAAGGAAAATTCTTTTTTCACTCGCATGTCGTACAGCAAAGCCCACCTTTGTACATTGAGTTATCTACAATTTTCCGTCAAACGGATACCGAATTCATTTCGGTACTTAATAATTTACGAGACAATAAAATCACAGCGGCTGATGTAGCTGCCCTAAATAAATACGTCAAACCTGATTTTGACTTAAAAGCCAACAAAGGGTACATCACACTTACCACACACAACAACAAAGCCGATGCAATGAATGCACAAGCTTTGGCCGATTTAAAAGGGGAATTAATCACGTATTCTCCTGAAATTGTGGGTGATTTTCCAGATAAAATTTTCCCGGTCGAAGAAAAGTTGCAGCTTAAAGTTGGAGCCCAAGTCATGTTTGTAAAAAACGATTTATCTTTCGAGAAAAATTATTTCAACGGTAAAATGGGTGTAATTAAATCCCTCTCTAGCCAAGAAATCCTAGTTCATTTCCCTGAGGAAAATAAAACCATTGAAGTTGATAAATACGAGTGGCAAAATATTCGCTATAAAGTGGATGCGTTTACAAAGGAAGTAGAGGAGGAGGTGCTGGGTACTTTTGTCCATTATCCCATCAAATTAGCTTGGGCAATCACTGTGCACAAAAGCCAAGGATTAACGTTTGACAAAGCTGCGATCGATGTTTCGCAGGTTTTTATGCCTGGACAAGCCTACGTTGCTTTATCACGTTTGCGTTCGCTAGAAGGCCTTATTTTGCTTTTTCCGTTGCGTATGAACGGAATCTCGAATGATCAAGATGTGATGGATTATGCGCTCAACAAAGCAACTGACGAACTACTAAAAAACTCCCTACATTTTGAAACAAAGAATTTCATTCATAACTATCTCATTAACAGTTTTGACTGGTATGATTTAGCCAAAGAGTGGCGCAATCATAAATTCAGTTATGGGGACAAGTCGGAAAACACTACTAAATCCAATCATGCGAATTGGGCAGCCAAGCAATTGGATGCGATGGAAGGCGTTTTGGACCCATCCAAAAAATTCATACACCAATTAAACAAAATATTTGCTAGCGAAACAGTGGACTTAATGCATGTTTCGGACCGAATTCAAGCGGCTTATGATTACTTTTTTAAACCCATGGACGAGCTCGTTTTTGAGACCATTTGGAAAATTGAAGAGGTCAAACGCATCAAAAAAGGGAAAGCCTACTTTGATGAACTAAGTATTCTCGAGGAGATGCAATCCAAAGCCGTTTTACGACTGATGAAAGCCAAGCTGCTAATCGAAACCGTAGTGGCGGGTGAAACCATTTCTAAGGAAAAATTAACCTCAGATGAAATCAAAAAATACCTCAGTCGCAAAACCGAATCGATTCAAAATCAGTTCAAAGAAACACATGTTACCCTAATCGAGGACGAAGCCGATGCGGATCGCTACACCAAGAAAACTAAGGATAAAAAAGCGCCTAAGAAATCTACGGTTGAGGAAACATACGAGCTTTGGGTTGCCAAAAACTCTATTCAAGACATTGCCACCATTCGTAAATTAACGACAGCCACAATCGAAGGGCATTTAGTGAAACTGATTCAGTCTAAAAAAGTCAAAGTACAGGATATTTTGCCAAACGATAAAATAACTGAACTCAGTGTAGCCTTCAAACATTATAAAGAAGAATCGCTAAACGGAATGAAAGAGCAATTTGGCGAAAAATACAGCTGGGACGAACTGCGAATGTTTAAGGCGAGCCTGAATTAGTGGCAGTTTTAGGAGCAGTACGGGAGTAGTTTTCAAGAACGAATCCTCCCGCTATCCGTTTTAATCTTTACTTTTTTAAAGAAAAAAAGTAAAGGATTTCCACTGCTATCGGGGCTATAAATGACAATTTTCATTTGTAAGAATCAAGTTTTTTAAGTAAGATTATTTTTATATATTTGATTTAACATTGAGTAATCCATAGAAGCTTGATCCTCATGCCAAAAATCAATACAACTAAAATACAATTAAGTACTCTTATTGGTGCGATACTCTTCTGTAATTTAATCTTTAGTCAGGAGTATAAAACAAACAAGATAATTGTAGATCAAGGAACTAAAGCACCATTAGGGTTTGTAAACATAAATAACAGTTTAGACAATACCATTTCTAATGAAGATGGTCAATTCGTTTTTATTTCTAAAGAAAATAGTATTAAAATTAGTAGAGTTGGATATCAGCCCGTGGCGACGACATTTGCTGCAATAGCAGTACTCGATACAATTTTTTTAGAGGCTGTTACTACTGAATTAGAAGAAGTTGTGGTTACTAATACAAGTTCTCTACTCAATGATGTGTATCGTAATGTTGCTAAATGGTATCCAATCGAGACCTTCAGCGAAAAGTTCTTTATAAGGGCAGTTTTGAAAAAAAATAATGAAATCACGCGTCTTCAAGATATTTCTGGGAGAATAGAAAGTAATGCTATGTTTTTAAATCAGACCATTAAAAAGAAAGAACATAGCCTCGAGATTTTAAATTTAAGAAAAACAGATATTGTAAACAAAGCGCAAGTTGAATATTATGAATTCCTGAGCGCAAATAGTTTATATTCGTGGTTTTCGGGGATATTTACAGTTCCTTCAGATTATGTTTTTACTAAAGTAAAATCTACTGATCCACAGTATATTAAAATTGAATATTCAAAAAGTGATCAAAATACAAGTAGTTTGTATCGAAATGGTTATTACCTCATAGATAAAGATGAGAAGTCTATAAAAGAGGTTGGATATAAACTGTATGGAGATAAAAGTCAAATCCCATATCAAAGTAAAGGTCCTATAAAGTGGCGAACGATTGAGGCAGACTTGGTTGTTAATTACGTCAAAAGTCCTAAAAACAACAAATACTATGTAGGAAGCGCAAAGTTGAGCACTATAACGGAGGTCGTTAATGAAAAAAAAGGAGAGAAAGATATATATGAATGTACATATGATTTGATCACAGTTGACAGTTTTATAGAGGAAAATGTAAAACCTAATTTCTCTGTAAGTAGAGATTTGTTTAAATCTAATTTCAGTTATTCTGAAGAGTTTTGGAACAGCCAAAACCAATTACCATTAACTAAAGAGTTAAAGTCATTTTTGCAACGAATAAATGACACAAAATCCATCAAATCAGATTTTAAAATCCATGGTAATTTTTAATAGTTTAATTTTATATTTCAGTAATTTATGAAAAATATACATTTTAATCCACTACGATTTCAATCTTGGAGCACAGTCATTTTAGCGTTAGCATTTATTTGCATAATAGTATGTTTCTTTGAACTTATACCATTTGATAATACAAAAAATCATTCAAAAGTTTCTGCGTTGGGCTCTCTTTTGATAGCGATTTATTACTCAAAAATGTTTTGGTACCGGAATTATGTAGAGTGGAACAAGCTTGGCGCAAATATTAAGCTGAACCAATGGTTGTCAAAATCCATCCGTTTTGATGAAGTTAAAGATGTTGTCGTAACCGATACTACACTTACAATTATCGAAAAATCTGACTTTAAAAAGGTCTTTCAAACTAATTTGATTAACCCAAATGATGTAGATAAACTATTTACAATTCTTCGAGAAAATGCGCAACTGGATAAGAGCTACTAATTAATGTTACCAATCATTTTTGCTATCAAAACGTTAAACATTGTTAATTGTTTTTTTATTTCAAAGCATCTGCTTAGTTTTGTACCGTATTAAAATAGTAATGGCAAGAAGTAAACAATATAACGAACAAGAAGTACTAGAAAAAGCAATGGCTGCATTCTGGCGCAATGGGTACGAAAACACCTCAGTTCGTATGTTGGAGAAGGAAATGGGAATCAATCAGTTCTCTATTTACTCTAGTTTTGGAAGCAAACAAGAATTGTTCTTGCAGAGTTTACAATGTTACAAAAGCAAGATTAATGGCATGTTTGAAAAATTCAAAAATGCAAACAATGGCGTCCAAGACATCAAAGAATTTTTCTATGATTCGGTTCAAATTCCTATCGAAGTAGGCAATTATAAAGGGTGTTTTTTAACGAATACCTACAATGAATTTGCCGAAGCCGAGGATCAAGTTATTAATACTCAAATGGGCGATTTTATGAATGGTGTAAAAGAGTTATTTATAGAAAAGCTACAACAAGATAAAACAAAAGATGCTGCTACGGTAACTAAACAAGCCAATTATTTAATGCTTGCCAAACATGGTTTAGCTGCTGCATCTCGAGTAAATAGCAAACAAGAAATCGAAGATTATATCGAACTTACCTTCAATAACCTCTAACTTTTTTTTGCTCTATTTCTAAGCGAATGCTTAGAAATGTAATATTAAAATAATAAAAATTAAAATTTACAATTATGACAACTTTAAAAATTCATTCTATCGAGTCCGCTCCAGAAGAAAGCAAAACATTATTACAAGATTCTCAAAAAGCATACGGAATGATTCCAGGATTGCACGGTGTATTAGCTGCATCTCCAAGCGCTTTAAAAGGATACCAAGTTTTACATGAATTATTTGTTGCTTCGTCTTTTAACAACGATGAGTTAACAGTGGTTTGGCAAGCTATCAACGTAGAGCACGCCTGTCATTACTGCGTTCCAGCACATACAGGAATCGCTCACATGATGAAAGTAGACAACGATATTATCGAGTCTTTACGTAACGAAACTCCATTAGCTGATGCGAAGTTAGAAGCTCTACGTACTTTTACATTAAGCATGGTTCGCAACCGTGGAAACGTTTCTGAAGAAGAATTAAATGCATTTTATACTGCAGGATACGGGGAACAACAAGTACTAGATATCATCTTAGGTTTATCTCAAAAAGTGATTAGTAACTACACCAATCACATTGCAAATACACCTGTTGACGCAGCATTCCAAAAATTTGCTTGGTCAAAAAAATAATCCATCACTAGATAGATTCTATACAACCTTATTTTAATTATTTGGGCAGCTATTCCGCCTTCCGTTCCCGCTTTTTTTACTGCGCTACGCTACATAAAAAAGAGCTCCACTCAAGTCGGGCTGCGGGAATACGTAATAGCAGAAAGTTCTAGTAATTAAAATAAGGTTTGTATTTTTAAACAAAATTTCAAATAAAACAGATCATGATAAAAGTAAGCGTAATGTACCCTAATAGTGCCGACATTCAATTTGATGTCGATTACTACAAAAACAGTCACCTTCCTATGATTGCGAAAGCACTAGGTGATGCTTTAAAAGGAATGGAATTTTCAGTAGGAATAGCTGGTCGCATTCCAGGCGAACCCGCCCCATATTTCGCTGTAGTCGATTTAAAATTCGATAGTGTTGCTAGTTTTCAAGCCTCTTTTGGTCCGCATGCTGAAGCCTTTGCTGCTGATGTACCCAATTACACTAACACACAAGGCGAACTGCAAATTAGCGGGATCATTTAAGGTCTAAAAGTTAAACACAGTACACCATAGAAACCGCAAAACGGTTATAATCAAAAAGCAACTCCAAAAAGAGTTGCTTTTTTTACGCTTTTACGGCAGTTTCTTTGATTTACATTGTCCTCCCTTTCATTTGTCAAACCCTTCGCTTTGTCATTACGTTTTCATTAGTTGTCCCCATTATTTTGTCATCCTCTTCGTTTTGTCATTCCGACGAAGGAGGAATCTCCACAAGTTGCTCCACAAGCACGCTTAGTATTTTTTCATTTCCACTTAATTGCTCAATTAGCAGAGATGCTTCGATCCTCAGCAAGACAAAATAAGTGTATGAATTTCTGGTTCAAATTAATAATTTCTTTTTCATTTGTTCTTCCGTTTTCACTCGTCAAACCCATTAATTTGTCATCCTCTTCGTTTTGTCCTTCCTTTCGTTTTGTCATTCCGACGAAGGAGGAATCCCCACAAGTCGCTCCCCAAGTTGCTCCACAAACACGCTCAGTAGTTATTCATTCCCGTAAAATTTATCATTCCCACGTAAATTGCTCAATTAGCAGAGATGCTTCGTTCCTCAGCAAGACAAAATAAGTGCATAAACCCCTTTTTTAAGCCGTTAATGAACAGTAATTGTAATTGATGTACTGTTTTTATTTTTCGTCGCAAAACGACGCTAAAAAAGGCTAAATTCAAAAGGTATTGCCCTCGCTACTTCATTTTTTAGCCCAGATAGCAGCGGCATCCTCTTGTGGTCTCCTTTTTTTGAGACCACAAGAGATAAAGCGGTTTTCTGGAAATGGCTCCAAAAAAACACACCTCCAAGAAGACTGATGCTTTTTGGAGGTGTTTGTAACTAAATTTTTAACTTTTATAATGATTCAATCAAAATCCAAGCTTGTGGGTTATCATTTTTCTGAATTTCTTTTTGAGCTTTTTCTGCCTCGGCATAAGTCGCGTAGCTACCATATAAAACAGGATAGAGTCCGTGCTTGTTTATGGAAATGCGTTTAGCTTTATAACCTTGCTCCGTCAAGCGTTTGTAAATTTTGTCGGCATTTGCCTCTTCTCTAAACGCGCCTGCCATGATGTGGTACGGCTTCGTGTTTTCTTTAACGGCTAAGGTAACTGCAGGTATTGGGCTTTTAATAAAAAAAGTAGCTTCTTGAATTTTAGCATTCACTTTTTTCTGAACGGCAGTTTCAACAAGAACTGTTTGTGATTCTATTTGGTTTTGATAAACGGGATACCCTACAGCGCCAGTAATTCCTAATCCAAGAGCAAGCACTGCTGCATATTTTAGGTAGGCAGGAGTTGTTCTTTCCTCAGTTTCTAGGGTAATCGTTTCTGTTTCTACTTTTGTAACCTTGGTTTCTTCAACTACAGTTCTTTTAACCATGGGTGAAACGAACGATGCTAAACCAAAAGATGTTGTCAAATAATTCGTTTGGTCATTTGGTTTAAATACAATGTAACTATCGCTATTTAAACTAAGTTCACCAATGTTTTTAAGTTTTACAACACCATTTTCTTCTAAGCTTTTTTTCCACTGTACTACTTCGTACTGAATAGCGCTTACGGCATACTCGTAGGATGTTTTTTCAGCTCTAGCGACGTGATTCGCTAGTAAACCATCGTTGTTTTTTAAATGGGCATTGAACGAAACTTGTTTTTTGGGTGGAAAAAAGGAGTTTGCGTTCTCATTCCACTGTGCTGATTTGATTTCAGTCAAAAAAGCACCAAAACCAGGAACAGTAACACACTGATAACGATATAATAATTGCGAGATGTAGCTTTCGATGTTCATGTTGACAAAGTTATACAATGAAAATAGTTATCAAAATTTTATTCACAATTTTTATTAACAATTCAAAATAAAAAACCATATATTTCACTTACAAATATTTAGCATGACAGATCAAGATTTATTCTACCTTTTAGCCTTGCAACGAGTAGAAGGTGTGGGCGATATTATGGCCAAAAAATTACTCACGCATTGCGGGTCGGCAGAGGCGGTTTTTAAAACCAAAATGCAACAATTAGCCGCAATTGATGGAGTAGGGACTCATTTACTTAAAAATTTAAAGGACCAATCGGTTTTTGATAAGGCGAATAAGGAACTGGAGTTTATTAAATCGAATGCGATCAAAGTAGCGCATTTTCAAGACGACGAATATCCAGAACGTTTGAAGCATTGTATCGATGGTCCCGTATTACTGTTTTCTTGTGGAAATATCGATCTCAAAAACCGTAAAATAATAAGTATCGTGGGTACGCGCCAAATCACGTCCTACGGAACTGAATTCTGTCGCAAGCTAATCGAAGACTTAGCACCATTGGACCCGGTTATCGTTAGCGGATTTGCTTATGGTGTTGATATTGTTGCGCACCAATTTGCCATGGAATATAATTTACAAACGATAGGCGTTGTGGCACATGGCTTGAACCAAATTTATCCTAAACCCCATAAAAAGTACGTTGCCAAAATGGAGGAGAATGGTGGTTTCATGACTGAGTTTTGGAGTGCATCCAATCCGGATAAAGAAAATTTTGTTCGCCGGAACCGCATTGTAGCCGGAATGACCGAGGCAACGATTGTTATAGAATCCGCAGATCGTGGTGGTTCCTTAATCACCGCCAACTTAGCCAATGATTACAACCGAGATGTGTTTGCGGTTCCCGGTCGCGTGACCGATAAGTACTCGCAAGGCTGTAACAACTTGATAAAAACTCAAAAGGCTAATGTACTCAGTAGCGCTGCTGATTTGGTTTACATTCTCAATTGGGATATTCAAAAAGAAGCTAAGCCTGTGCAAAAACAACTCTTTGTGACTCTCGACGACGAGGAACAAAAAGTATATGACTATCTCCTAAAAACGGGCAAGGAATTAATGGATATTATTGCCTTGCGCTGCGATTATCCTATTTATAGGATTTCTGGAATATTACTCAATATGGAATTGAAAGGCGTAGTACGGCCATTACCGGGCAAGTTGTTTGAGGCGATATGATATTGTCGTTATTTATTTCGTACTGTAGGAATAATCATTATTGGAAGCAGCAGCTCGTTGCCAAGTACACAACTTGTCCCGCTATTCGTTGCAATCTTTTGAGGTAGTCCCAAACTTCAAGGAACTACCTTAAAAGGATTTTCACTGCTATCGGGGCTAAGAGAGCTGTTTAATTTTCAGTTGATAAGGGTAAAAAACGGATTGTTTTCTAGTTGAGGTTTTATAGTTTGCTGACCTAATTTTGTTTTAAAAATACTAAAAAGCCACACCTTTTTACTGATGTAGCTTTCTTGATTTGTTTCGTTTGCTCTAGTTTGTTAGCACGGATTGCAAATCCGTGCTATCGTTTGTGGCGATATATGTGGGATCAAGTCACGAGCGAGACGCTCGCGCTAGCTGGGGAGATGGCGATGGTGGCAATTCAGGAAACAAATCCTTTCTCAAATTTTGATTTCCCCAAATGGTTGCAAACACCTCTGTTTTCTTATTTGGGTTATATAACAAGGTTTTGAAAGCGTTTTTCACTTGGCTCCCTCTGGTGCTCGTTTGCAACGGGTACCTACTTAAATTTTGATTTCCCCAAATGGTTTCAAACACCTCTGTTTTCTTATTTGGGTTATATAACAAGGTTTTGAAAGCGTTTTTCACTTGGCTCCCTCTGGTGCTCGTTTGCAACGATGACCTACTTACTTAAACACCGAAAACAGAGTGTTTGCAACGCGTGTTATTTAAACAAGTTACCATAAAGGTTCCACATTTAC
>NZ_JAQWTM010000159.1 GCF_029242675.1 Flavobacterium sp. | reverse complement strand
TGTTTATGCCTTTGTCTATTGCAGTAGCTTTTGCAATGGTGGCTTCTTTTATTGCTTCTCAAACATTTGTTCCAATTCTAGCGAATTGGATGATGAAAATGAAAAAGAATGAAGTAGCTAATACGCCACGAAAACGTGCTTTCTTTGATAAATTCCGTGTCAATTATTCCTATCGAATGCGTAAATGGTCTACAAAATCTATATCGCTTTTTGTACTTTATATTTTTGTAACTGTTGGAGTAATAGCGCTGTTACTGCCTAATGTAGGAACAGATGTGATGCCGTTGTCCAACAGTGGCGATTTTCAACTACGCATTCAAGCTCCAACCGGAAGCCGACTGGAAAAAACGGAGGGAATTGTAAAAGACATTTTAGGTGAAATTAGAACATTGGTGCCAGAAAATGGCGTAGCGATATCATCCGCTTTTGTGGGAATGCAGCCAGCGACTTCACCTATTAACCCCATCTTTACTTTTACAAATGCTTCTCATGAGGCAATAGTGCAAGTTTCGGTCAACCAAGAAGTATATACTGGATCGATGGAAGATTTGAAGGAAGAGATCAGGATAAAACTGAAAAAAAGTCATCCACAAGTAGCAATCAATTTTGAACCAATGGAACTTACAGAAAAGATTATGGGTCAAGGAGCTATGACTCCTATTGAAGTAAAAGTAGGGGCAGGACAATTGAAAGCTGCTTTTTCTTTTGCGTCCAAAATTGAAGGGAATCTAAAATCGATTCCGTAGTTGCGAGACGTTCGTATAGCAGAACCTGTAGCTTATCCGACATTAGAAATCGAAATAAACCGTGACCTAGCTGGACAATTTGGTTTGACAGTGCAAGATATTACGAAAAATTTGGTCACTGCCACTTCGTCAACTCGCTTTACAGATAAAAATCTTTGGATAGATCCAAAATCAGGATTGGTGTTTCAGGTGCAAGTACAAATTCCAGAAGCGATAATGTCATCGGAACAAAAACTAAAATCTTTACCATTAAAAAAAGGTAGTTTAAGACCTGTGCTCGAAGATGTAGCAACTATTAAAAGAGTCACTTCTCCAGCACAAGTTAATCGAAAAGGAGCTAACCGCTACGTCACCCTAATTGCAAATTTACATGGCAAAGATTTGGGAACAGCATCGAGGGCTGTGAAACAAGCCATTAAAGATGCGGGTGAACCACCACGGGGAGTCACGGTTTGGACAGAAGGTACCATTAAACTCTTGGATGATACCTTGAGTAATTTATTATCGGGTTTAGGAGTTGCAATTATTGCCATATTCTTAATGTTAGCGGCTTATTATCAATCGTATAAAGTGCCATTAATTATTCTGTCGGTAGTTCCAGCGGTTATTGCTGGTAGCTTGCTGCTGTTGTTTGTGACACAAAGTACGCTCAATTTACAATCCTATATTGGGATAATTATGTCTATAGGAGTATCTGTTTCTAATGCTGTACTGCTAGTTAATCAAGCGGAATTTTATCGGAAAGACTTGTTGCTTAAGCCAGCAAATGCAGCACGTCTTGCAGCCACTTCAAGACTAAGGCCGATACTGATGACAGCCGCCGCAATGCTAGCCGGAATGTTACCCATGGCAATTGGAATAGGCGATGGCGCCGAACAGGTGGCTCCACTAGGAAGAGCTGTGATTGGAGGTTTAATAGCCTCTACGGTCACCATACTTTTATTGCTGCCCCATTTCTTTTCGTCAATGCTTTCTAGAACAGCGATTGCAAATCCTTCGCTTGATCCAGATGATGAAGAAAGTCAATATTTTGTCAAATAAAATTTAATAAATAAAAAATGTACAATCTAAATAAAAAAATAAAAACGTTTGCAATTACAACGTTTACATTGCTTGCCTTAACTGCTTGCTCTGATAAAAAAGAACCAAAAGAAGTAGCTGTCAAAATGGTGAAATTACAGAAGCCTAAAACAGTTATTATTCAACATATAAATCCTGAATATGAAGTATCCTTACCAGCTGAATTGCAACCTTACGAAGAGGTAGCAGTTTATGCCAAGGTAAATGGTTTTGTCGAAAAAATATATGTTGAACGTGGACAAAAGGTCACAAAAGGACAATTGTTAGCACAACTGGTTGCTCCAGAAATGAATCAAAAATACATTTCGGATCAATCATCGGAAAAGAAATCACACAGTGATTATTTGTATGCAAAACAAGCGTATGAAAGAATGTTAGAAGCGTCTAAAACTATAGGAGCAGTTGCTGCAATAGAAGTAGAAAGGTCTAAAAGTGCCATGGAAAGTGCTCAATCATCCTATAGAAGTGCAAGTGCTGGAACTGCGGGTAGTGGGCAACTTCAAAAATATTTACGAATAACTGCCCCTTTTGACGGAATCATAACATCTCGAAATATATCCGTTGGAGCACTTGCTGGAACAGGTTCAAGCCAGCCCTTGTTTATGATTGCACAGGGAAATCGTCTGCGATTAACACTTGCTCTACCGGAAAAACATGCTGCGTCGATAAGGGACGGGATGCCTGCCACTTTTACCATAAGTTCACAGCCTGGAAAAATATTTGAAACAAAATTATCCAGAAGCTCAGGATTCTTGAACAGAGATGATCGCTCCTTGACCATAGAATTTGATGTGGATAATGCTTCAGGAGATTTACAAGGGGGTGATTACGCTCAAGTTAAATTAAAATTACAAAGAAAAGCACCCTCTTATTGGGTCAAAAAAGGAAGTATACTGAATACACAAAGTGGTACTTTTGTTCTTACCTTTAATAATAATGAAATTAAAAAAGTGGCTATAAAAGAAGGAATTAAATTAGATACTATAGCAGAAGTATTTGGGGAATTTTCAAATGATGATTTAATAGTGGTAAAACCTTCAGAAGAGATGAAATAAGGAAATTTAAAATAATAAGTTTTTGAAAACCAAGTAGCCATTGGTTACTTGGTATTTTATAATTTCATTTAAAAAAAATATTTTAATTTAGATAAAAATAATGGAAAAAAATAATAGCGAAAAGCAATTGAAAGGATTAATAAATTTAGAAATGATTAAGAAAAATGTATCGACAATTGTATTCTTAATCTTTATTGTAGTAGTAATGTTCAACCCTGATGCAAAATCATTTCTTATCAAGCAGTTGATGTTCACTGGTCTTTTCAACGCTGAGATTTCATCAGTTAATTCTTCAGATAATACACTCCGCAATCATTTTGATTTTAAAGATTACGAAGGCAATGTTCAAAATACATCTGACTTGAAAGGTAAAGTTGTTTTTATCAACTTTTGGGCATCTTGGTGTCCACCATGTGTTGCTGAATTTCCTTCTATAGAAAAATTCCACTCTGAATTTAAAAATAATGATAAAATTGTTTTTTTGATGATCAACATGGATGATAATATAGCCACGGGAAAACAGTTTCTAGACAAGAAAAAGTATTCGTTGCCTATTTTTCAAGCTGTATCAAAGGTTCCAAAAGAAATTTATTCTGGTTCATTACCTACTTCAATAATTTTAGACAAGAAAGGTAAAATCAGATTGCGGCACACAGGATTTTCTAATTACGGTGGAAAGAACTTTTATATGCAAATAAGTAATTTATTAAAGGAGTAAAGAAGGATACAAAGTATAAGGTATATAAAAAATGATATAATTTTAATTTTTTTGAATAGGATAATTATACAACTGACTTAATAGATAGTATAAAAACGAAAGAAAAAAACTAAATGGCAAGTATAGTGTTAGCACTGACACTTTGTATAGCTGGAAAAAGTAACACGAGAAGCAGAGAGAAGCTGGTTTAAATTTAACTTGTGACGGTATTTGTAAAGAGTTAATGCAAGCTGAGGAAGAAAATAGAATTCTACGTAAATTATTAGCTAATAATAAAATTGAATTAGAAAACGGGCGTGAACTTTTTAAAAAAAAGTTTAGGACTTCCGATCCAAGGAAGATTAGTTGATCTGTTTTATGTAAAATATAAGATTAGCAAAACCAAAATCAAAATCATTACTATGTTAGACATGGTTCAATTAGCCGTTATCGAATACCAATCTGATATAAATAGGGTAATAAACCTACTGAATTTACTTTTAACTAAACTAAAGGATTTGTAGCTCAAGATACGGTTCTAGAATTCATTAAAGAGATTTTAAGCAATTAATTTATTGAAAGTGGTTAACGTTTGATGACTTCTTTTTTAAAACGAGAGGGCTATCTAATTAATGATAAAAAGTTATATTGAATTTGAGCGAAAAAGGATTATCGAAACTAGAAAACTGAATAAATAGGAGTGGTTCTGGACGTAAATTTGTAAAATATAGAAAGATAAATACCGTCAGGCCTTTTCACTGTATATAAATGGATATAAAGTTGGTTTGGATAGCAAGTTGAGGTTAGAATGCCTGTATACTATCAATAATAGGCGTGCATACTCGAAGAATACTAAAAAAATATCGTTCTTTTTTATAAAATAGGATAAGGTAATCACTTTTCTTTCAGATTTATTTTTAGAATACCAATATCCTGAACGTGTTGTGAGTAGAAGTGGTTCATGAATACCTCGGTTTAATAGGTGTTTAGGAGGATTTTTGTTATGTTACCACACCTTCTAAAAAGTACATATTTATTCATATCATGGAATCGTAAAAAAAAATATTCCAAAGGTTTGATTATAGAAATTTTTAAAAAATGGAAAGAATACTTAAAAGATATGTAGTTTTCTATTATAATATTAGACTGCACGGGCTTTTAGGATGTTTCACTCCACTGGCAAAATGAAAGTAGGATAAACAACTAATTTTAATAAAAAAATTATCCGCATAATTAATAATCGAAAATTATAATAATACTCTTGTTATATAAG
The DNA here is from genome assembly GCF_029242675.1 of Flavobacterium sp. Classification (GTDB taxonomy): domain Bacteria; phylum Bacteroidota; class Bacteroidia; order Flavobacteriales; family Flavobacteriaceae; genus Flavobacterium. The sequence continues at coordinate 4,022 of NZ_JAQWTM010000159.1, read as the reverse complement.
AGTCAAAACAACTGGTTCGTATTGTTTGCCTTTTATTTCAAATGTTTTTGGGTTTAAATTATGAGTAGGTTTCTATATTTTAAAACTAGTTTTTCCATTTTTTTTAATTAAATCTACCTTATAAATGGTATAACCTTAATTTAATCAATCTCTTAGTTAACTATATCATTATCAAAACAATTTTCGGATTTTAAATTCTTTTATGGTTTTATCGTAGGTCTCTAGAATGTATTTTGGCTTCATATATGGTCAAAGTATAAAATTTTAAGCGAAAACTTATATTAAATTTTTACTTATTTAAAAGTGATATTAATTATCTCTATATAGCGATTTGTAGTTAACGATCTTTCACATCGGAATAATAAATCAATTATAATTTTTTATAAAATGATTTTAGGAAAGATTTATAAAAGGTTTTAGCAGACTAAGAAGGCTTTATTTTCACACAAGTTTTTATGATATATGTACGTTTATGGACTTATTGTTTTTTTAAAGATTTCTGTTTTACAAAAAAGAGGTTTGTTTTCATCTTTTTAGATGACAAACCTCTTTTAGTATTATAAAACAGTGTCAATAAATTTCAAATTAGAATTTATTCTTCCACATTCTTGATTTTCATTAAAAGAGCATAGGCTCCATTTGTTACAATATTTGCTTCAATCAGGTCATCAGAAAGAATTTCAGTAAATCCATTTTCTGAATTACCTATTTTAACTTCTTTCATCTGAAATTGCTCATTATCTGTGGTAACAAATACATATTTTTTATTTTCATAACTCACTAAAGCATCTGAAGGCAGAGTATTAGAAATCTGACTTTTAACTTCAATTTGAGCATTCATGTACATACCTGGCAATAATGATTTATCATAATCAGTAAAGTGACAGTGTATCAAAGTACTACGGTCTTCAGAAAAATCTTTTCCAATTAAGATAATTTTACTAGCGTATTTTTTCTCTGGATTTGTATTAGTATATGCTAATACAGATTGACCAATAGCTAATTTGTTAACGTCTTTTTCAAAGACATTCAGAACTAAATGTATATCTGTTGGATTTACAATTTCAAATAAAATATCGCTTGGGTTTACATATTTTCCAATGTTTACATTTACTTTTGATACATAGCCGTTTATAGGTGAATAAATATTGATACTTTTTGAAATGTTTTTTGCCGATACATTTTTAGGATTGATACCTGCAAATTTTAGTTTTTCACCATATGATTGAACCATTACTGAAAGAGAATTATAATCTGCTTGAGCTTGTTGATAAATTTTATCACTACTAGCTTTACTTTGATTAAGTTCTTTTTGACGTTCAAATTCTGATTTTGCATAATCAATTTTAGCCTTGGCTAAAAGATAATCTTCCTGCAATTGTATGTATTGTTGGTCTTCAACAACACACAGAACTTGTCCTTTAGTTACAAACATTCCTTCTAACAATTTAGTGCTTTTTAGATAACCACCCATTGGCACACTTATAGAAACTAAATTTTGTGGTGGCACATCTATTTTTCCATTAAGTTTTAATGTTGCTGAAATTTCTCTTTGCTCCATTTTACCTATCTGAATACCAGCATTTTTTATTTGTGCATCGTTAAGTGTAGTTATGTTTTCAACCGTGACTGTTTCGGTAGTTTCTTCTTCGTTTTTTTTGTTTCCACAAGAGATGAGGAATAAAACTGCAGTAATTGTAATAAATATATTTTTCATGTTATAATGTGTGTTTAAATTTTAACTCGTAGGAGTTTAATAGAATTAATAAAGACTAAAGTGTCGGGAAGTAAATGAATAGCTGCTGCCTCAATTGGACCAATTATTTTAAGTAAGACAAGTGTAATACCGATTACATGGACAACACCCACTCCTACAAAAATATTTTCTTTAATAGTTCTAAAAGCTCTTTTACTAATAGCGCGTGCCTTTGCAATTTTTTCTAGCTTATCTTGCATTAACACTATATCAGCTGCTTCCATTGCAGTTTCTGTACCCATTGCACCCATAGCTATACCAATATTTGCCTGTACTAAGGCAGGTGCATCATTAATTCCATCACCAACCATTGCTACTTTAGAGCCGTCTTTTTGTAATTCTTTGATACTGTTTATTTTATCTTCGGGAAGCAAATTGGCTCTGAAATCTGTAATACCTATTTGATTGGAAACATATTTTGCAGTTTCTGGATTATCTCCCGTTAGCATTACAATGTTTTTTATACCACTTTTTCTTAAACCTTGAATCATTTCTTTTGCACCTTCACGAATGGCATCTGATATATAAAAAATTCCTGCCAGTTTATTTTCGATTGAAAGATAAATAACGGTATCAGTTATATTTTCAGAAGAATTAATTGATGGAGTTTGATTTTCTTCCATAAAAAGTTTATTCCCTAATAAAACAGACTTACCCTGAACTTTTGCAGAGACACCTCGTCCTTTTATGACCTCAAAATTTTCTGGTTCAAAATAGGTTAAGTTTAATTTATCTGCGTAATTCAGTATAGCTTTTGCTAACGGATGACTTGATCGTCTGTCTACTGTTGCTGCAAATTGGACTAAATTTTCCTCATTATAATTGGAATCTATAATTTCAACTTTATTAACGACAGGACTACCAACAGTTAATGTACCAGTCTTATCAAAAACGATAGTGTCTACTTTAGCAAGTTCTTCTAAAAACAAGCCTCCTTTAATCAAGATTCCTTCTCTGGCAGCACGTGCTATAGCCGCTATTGTAACCAGCGGAGTAGCTAAACCTAATTCTGCGGGTGAAGTAAAAATTAATAATGCAATTACCAGTTTGACATCACGGGTAAAGAAGTAAACAGTAGCAACAAAAATAAATACTACTGGAATAAGCCAGGAAGCAACTTTGTCTGTAAATTTTTCAATAGGTGCTTGTTGACTTTCAGCATCCTCCACTAATGAAATAATTCTTGAAAAAACCGTATCCTCACCAGCTTTAGTCATTTCAATATCAAGTGCTCCCAATTCCAAAATTGTTCCTGCAAAAGCTTCACTACCAACTGTTTTTTCTTGCGGTAGACTTTCACCTGTTATTGGTGCTTGGTTAACAGAACCAGATCCTGAAACTACTTTTCCATCAACTGGAATTTTTTCTCCAGCTTTTACAAGGATAACATCTCCTATCTTTAAATCAACTATATCTATTATCAATTCAGAATTGTTCTTTTTTAACAAGGCAGTTTTAGGTACCGAACCTATTAACTCTCTAATAGATGCTCTTGCCTTTTCAGTACTTGCACTTGCAATATATTCTGCAATAAGAATAATCATTAGTACTACCGCACCTGCCAAGTATTCTTTACCAAGTACAGAAATAATTACAGCAATAGTTATAAATAATTCTGTTCCTATCTTTTTCTCATTTATTAAATCCAATACTGCAGTTTTGACTAATGAATATAAACCAAAAGCCATAGTAATTATTAAAATTGGTAGTTGAATAAAGTCGAGATAAAAGAATAAACTCGCTAAGCCAACAGTTATTATCCGTACAATTTCCCAAAGAAACTGAGGTGAAAAGAAAGTTTTTGTGTAATTCATGATTATTCAGTTTTAGTTAATGAATTGAGTACAATAATGCTATTGTTTAATCTTTTAACAGCTTCAATATAATTGCTTCGAATTTCGGTATTTTGATTGATTAGCATTACCCATTCTAAATAGTTGATATCGCCATTGTTGAATTTATCGTTGGCAGCTTGTGTAACTATATCAACACTTTTCAACGCTTTATTTTCGTAATAATCAATAGTCATTTTGTTTTTTTGATATTCTTGCAAAAAATTTTGATACTGGTTTTGCAGTTTCAATTTTTCAAAATCCAAATTGTTTTCAGCGATTTGAGTTTTGGTTTCTAATGCTTTTTTTCTATTATTAAATGACGAATTAAATAAAGGTAATGCTATACCAAACTGTCCGTAAATGCCATTATAGCTATTTTGAAATGTTGTATTTGTTTTGACAGTTGGCCACGCAACACCGCCACGTAAGTC
>NZ_JAQWTM010000153.1 GCF_029242675.1 Flavobacterium sp. | reverse complement strand
ATAAAAACTTCGTCATTTGACATGTCTTTAAATGCAACTAATCTGTAATTCTCTGGGTGTACACCTTTTTTCATCTTGTAATTCTTTTTTATTTGTTTTGGCTATAATTCCTTTTGAAGCTTTCCTTGTTAAAGGGAAAGGTATAAATTCATTATAACTTTTTGTTTTATTCTGTTATTTTGAGTTTGCAAATTTACAATTATTTTTCAATAAACAATTCTTTGACTTCTTTTTTTTATAAAATAGTAAAAATATTTTTTTACCCATGAATATATAGGGAATTACTATCTTTGTGGATTATTCACAAATAAACTATTTTATGAAAAATACTATATCACCTGCTAAATCAGGTCTTTTGTACGGAGTCTTCTTTGGGGTTATTATGATTTTAGAATTTGTAATAATGTATATAGTAGGTATGAAATCACTAGTAGATACCAGTGCAGGTGTTATTACAAACATTTTAAATTATCTTATTTTACCATTAGCGTTAATTTACATGGGATGCAATAATTACAAGAAAAACATAAATGGTGGATACATCTCTCTTAATGAATGCTTAAAAACAGGTGTTTCAATAGCATTTGTTGCTGCATTTATCTACGCAACTTTTAGCGTTATATTCAATATTATTTTCCCTGAGTTCACTGATGAAATGATTGCACTTACAAAAGGGACAATGATTACCAAAAACCCAAATATGACTAGCGCAGAATTAGAAATGGGATTATCAATGGTGAGAAAGTTCATGAATCCTTTAATAGTTTTCCCAGTGACTTTAGCAATGTATTCTTTTTTTGGACTAATCTATTCTTTACTTGTTGGAGCTGTTATAAAAAAAGACAAATATCAAAGTATATAATAAATGAATTTATCAATATTAATCCCCTTATTAAATGAGGAGGAATCACTTCAAGAATTATACACTTGGATCATTAAAGTGATGCAATTAAACAATTATACTTACGAAGTTATCTTTTTAGATGACGGAAGTACTGATAATTCTTGGTCACTAATAAGCAAATTTGCTGCCGAAAACCCAAACATCAAGGGAATTCGCTTTATGAGAAACTTTGGTAAATCACAAGCTTTACATGCTGGTTTTGCTAAAGCTCAAGGTGAGGTAATTATTACCATGGATGCTGATTTACAAGATAGCCCCGAAGAAATTCCGGGACTATACAATATGATTACAACTGAAGATTTTGATCTAGTTTCGGGATGGAAAAAGAAACGTTATGACTCAGTTGTTGCAAAAAATTTACCTTCAAAACTATTTAATTGGGCTGCTAGAAAAACATCTGGAGTACAATTAAATGATTTTAATTGCGGCTTAAAGGCTTACAAAAACATTGTAGTTAAAAATGTGGAAGTTTCTGGTGAAATGCACCGTTATATTCCTGTACTTGCAAAAAACTCAGGTTTTAATAAAATAGGTGAAAAAGTAGTACAACACCAAGCAAGAAAATACGGTGAAACTAAATTTGGTATGGAACGTTTTGTAAACGGTTTTCTAGACTTAATCACTATTTGGTTTTTATCACGTTTTGGAAAAAGACCAATGCATTTATTTGGCGCTATGGGTTCATTTATGTTTATCATAGGTTTTTTACTTGCAGGATATATAGGTATTTCTAAATTATACCACATGTACAACAACATGCGTTATAACTTAGTTACTGACAACCCTTGGTTTTTTATTGCATTGACAACAATGGTTTTAGGCACGCAATTATTTTTGGCTGGTTTTCTGGGTGAAATTATCTTACGTACTAAAAACAACGAGGAACGTTATAAAATTTCGAACGAACTTAACTTATAACGCATCCTAGCCCTGATAGCAGCGGCATCCTTTTTATCTTGTTTTTTTTCAAGATAAAAAGATAGAGCGAATAGCAGGATATAGCTCCTTAAAAAAAATAATTAACTGATAATAAATAGACATATGGATATCAAACAAAATATTCTAGACGCAGTAAATGAGTGGTTAACACCGTCATTTGATACGGCTACACAAGCAGCAGTAAAAGAACTAATTGCCTCATCACCTACGGAACTTGAAGAGAGTTTTTATAAAAACCTTGAATTTGGTACCGGCGGAATGCGCGGTGTAATGGGCGTAGGAAACAATCGTATTAATAAATATACGCTTGGAAAAAGTACGCAAGGATTGTCTAATTACTTAAAGACTAGCTTTCCTAACCAACCTTTGAAAGCGGTGATTGCTTACGACTGCCGTCAGAATAGTGATACGCTTGCTAAAACGGTTGCTGATGTGTTTTCGGCAAATGGAATTGAAGTTTTCTTATTTTCAGAATTAAGACCTACTCCAGAATTATCATTTGCTGTAAAACATTTAGGATGCCAATGCGGAATCGTACTTACAGCCTCTCATAATCCACCAGAATATAACGGATACAAAGTGTACTGGCAAGATGGAGGACAAATTGTTCCGCCTGAAGATGCTGGAATCATCAATGTAATTGAAAACTTAGATTATAGCGAAATCAAATTTGAAGCAAACGAAGGTTTGATTCATTATATCGACAAAGATTTAGATGCCGCTTTTATAAAATCATCGATTGCAAATGCTAGTTTTAATACACCGCAAGAAGCGAAAGACAATTTAAACATTGTTTTTACTTCTTTGCACGGTACTTCCATTACTGTTATTCCTGAAACTTTATCACAAGCAGGTTATACCAATGTGAATATTGTTGAAGAACAAAGAATTCCAGATGGTAGTTTCCCTACTGTTAAATCTCCTAATCCTGAGGAGCCCGAAGCACTTGCTATGGCGCTTGCATTAGCAGATAAAACGAATGCTGATATTGTGGTAGGAACAGATCCTGACTGTGACCGCTTAGGTGTTGCTGTGCGCAATAATGAGGGTAAAATGATTTTGCTTAATGGAAACCAGACTATGGTTTTAATGACTGCATTTTTACTAGAACAATGGAAAAAATCAGATAAAATCAATGGAAAACAATTTATAGGATCTACAATTGTT
>NZ_JAQWTM010000151.1 GCF_029242675.1 Flavobacterium sp. | reverse complement strand
AGAAATAAAGTAGTACCTAATTTACACGAAAAAAGTAACAACAAAGGTTTTAGAAAAACATCGTTTTTATTTTATCTAGACGGATATAGGATTAACCGTTATTTGACCACCAACTGCTTTTAAAACTTTGGCTATTGTTGAGAATTGAGGTTTTGCTCCATCAGAAAGTGCTTTATACAAACTTGTTCTACTCAATCCTGATTTTTCAGCAATTTTACTCATTCCAATTGCTTTGGCCACATTACCAATCGCACTAATTAAATCATTTTCATTTCCATTTTCTAAAATTTCATTTAAATATTCAGCAATCATCTCATTATTGTCTAAATAATCTGCTATGTCAAATTTTGATGTTTCCATTTTCTATTTTTTTAATAATTTCCATATATTTTTTGCCTTTTCTATGTCACTTTGTTGAGACGATTTATCTCCTCCAATTAAAAGAATAATGATTTTATCATTATTTTCTTTAAAGTAAACTCGATAACCTTTCGCGTAATTTATTTTAAGCTCTTGTATTCCTTCTCCAACTGGTTCACAATCTCCAAAATGTTCCTCTTTCTCTAATTTTTGTATTCTGATTAAAATTTTGGCTTTAGCACGTAAATCTTTCAACTTCCTCAACCATTTGTCAAATTCTGATGTTTTTTCAATAAAGTACATAATGACATTGTATTCATTCGGATACAAAATTAATGAAATATTTTAGTTAAATTGTAGAGTTCTCCTCTTTTTTGCAGGTATTTTACAAAATGCCGCCCTATATTACAGTAGCATCAGCTCTCAGCGCTCGCTTCCTGAAAAAAATCGGTAGCGCGCAGACAAAGCCTTCATCCTTCACGCGAAATTCTTTTACATGAGCTTTTTTTGGGTTCTAACCTCTTTTAGAAATATCTTGTGTTTTGCCTAAAAAGTAGGATTTTGTTTGTACAATAAAATCATTTTTAAGTTTTGGGCGTGCCGGTAGTTACATTTCATTACAGTAGCCTCAGGGTCTAAGAATCGTAATTGAGCTGTTTAAATAAGATAAAAATCTTGCGAAAGATAAAAGTGAATTTTTCACTTATTTCGCCATTAAACTTAGCACTGTTTACTTTAGTATTATTGTTGCATCCTATTTTTTAAATCCATTCTTGAATGTAAAATTCTAGTAATTTCAATTTGTGTTGGGTTTACTATTCTATAAAATAGTATGTGTTGGCCTGATTTGTAGCCAAAAATTTCTGTGCTGATTTCATGATAATTCTTCCCGGAATTATGATTTTCAGCTATGTATCGACAATGTTCAAGAATTTCTTTATAGTATTTATCCGCTTGACTTTCCGACCAAACTTCATACGTATAATCCCAAATTTGGGTTAAGTCTTCAACAGCTTTATTTGTAAAAATGTAGTTAGCCATTTCTTTTGGTCGCTTTCAAAGATTCTAGATGTTTTTCTGCATTAAAATTGTTTGCTATTCCACTTTCAATTCCATCATTAATAGCATTTTTTAAAGCCATAATTTTACTTTCCTCTTCTTCTAGCAATCTTAATCCCGCGCGGATGACCTCACTTGCATTTTGAAATCTACCTTTTGAAATGCTGTCATCAACAAAACTTTCAAAATAATCACCTAAAGAAACCGATGTATTTCGTCCCATGATTTTAATTTTTAAGTAAAGTTACCAAATTTTGGTAATAGTATCAAGTTATCTTCTTTTTTCATTATCACAATAGCACAGTTAAAACCTATGTCTTAAAATAATAAGATTAATTCTTTACGACTTACTTCCATTATCCAGTATAAAGTTTTCAGTGCTCGCTAACCCCTCTAAAAGATATGATTTTTCCCGTTTTGGGAACTTTCTGTGCTTGTTTTTGAAATCTCTATTTTTTGGTGTTTTATTACGATCAACTTCTAAAATTGCAGTTGCATCTGGTTCGTAGCGTGCGCTTCCTGAAAACGATTGGGACAATACAATCAATACCGCCACTCTTGACGTGATGCCCTTTTGCGTAAGCGAAAATAAATACGATATCCTCCTTGTTATTTGTAAATAAAGTAGTATTTTAGTACCATCAAACTCCTCTTATGCAGATCATTGTAAAAAAGATATGGCATCGCGATGCGGACCGAATTGGTCTGTTTTTTCCATATGACACGACTACGATTTCCTTGGCTCGAAAGCTGGGTGGATCGTACAGTCAGTCGTTGCGGTGCTGGTATTTTGATTATAATGCGGCTAGTTATAAAATGATTAGTCAAAACTTTCCTAATTTGCTCATTGAAAACCCCAAAAGTATTTCTGCGCAATCGCTGGCCGGCTCTACCATAAGCCGTGACCTTCCAGCCATAGCTTCACGCGATTTTCAGTTAGATCCTGCACCTGTGCCTGATAACCCTGAACATATAACGGCACCTAAACCGTTAGAATCCCCGTTGCGATTAGAATTACTTCCTAATTTAGGGAAATATTGGGTTTTTAAAATGCCTTATAATCAGGTTATAAGCAAGCAATTACTGGCTATAAAGGGAATTTATTGGAATGCTAATTATAAGGTTTACATGGTTTTACGGCAAGCTAATGTGAAATCAAAGGTTGAAAAAGTGTTGGATGTCCCATCTTTTTTTCCTGAAAAGGATTTTTATAAGGCCGAGACGGCATTTGAAGGCGAATCGATAGTTTTAAAACCACACCCTGAGGATGTGAAATGGATGGAAGTTTATGTTCCGGCTCACCTTGTTTTGCGTGAAAAAATTAAGCGTTTTTCGATGGCTCGTTTCAGTACTATCAAAGAGTGTTATTTGTTGCCAGCAGCTCCAAGTGTATATGAAGCGATTGTCATGCAATTTGAACCTAACAAAATACTAATTAGCAAACAGTTACCGAAGGGGTATTTGCAATTGCAAAATTTACCTAATCGAAAGCAATTGGATTTAACTAAAACCAAAGAGCAGCTCTTTAACCAGGTGCCTGCTGCTGCACATGAGCATATTACCGCTATGGTGGATACGATTTTAGCGCTGAATTACAGTAGCTCTACGATGCGTACGTATGTGGGTGCTTTTTTGAAGTTTTTGCGTGATCATGGGTATCGAGATCCGCAAACAATTACTCAAAAGGAGATTGTTAAATATTTGGCTTCCTTAATGGAACGCGGACTATCAGCGACTTCGGGTCACAGTATGGTAAATGCACTGCAGTTTTACTACCAACAAATTGGATTACAAAAAGGGTTTGAACTGCACTTGCCTCGACCGAAAACCGAAAAGAAACTTCCGGCAGTATTAACGATGGAAGAGTGTTTAGAGATTTTTAGAGCTGTGGATAACCCCAAACATAAATTGTTACTGTTGGTAGGTTATGGCGCTGGTTTGCGTGTGAGTGAAATTGTTACTTTGGAGTGGCGCGATATTCTGTTTTCGGAGCATAAGATTCACATTAAGAACGCGAAGGGCAAAAAGGACCGAATGGTAATGCTGCCCTACTCGATTGTTAACTCACTGGAGATGTATAAAAAGTTGTACCAGCCTAATAAATATGTTTTTGAAGGTCAGTTCGCTGGCGAGCCGTACAGTACGGGTAGCGCTCAGCAGGTGATGCGTACGGCCTTGAAAAAGTCGGGTTTGTCCAAAAAAGCGACGGTTCACACGTTACGTCACAGTTTTGCCACTCATTTATTGGAAGGTGGAACCGATATTCGTTATATTCAAAAATTCCTGGGACACGCTAGTATTAAAACCACTACTATTTACACTCATGTATC
>NZ_JAQWTM010000180.1 GCF_029242675.1 Flavobacterium sp. | reverse complement strand
AACTAATAATGCAGATCAGCAGTTAGATGATATGTTTAAGATTATAAATGAGAATGGTAAAGGAGCTGTTATTTTTATTAATCAAGACATGCAATCGGTTAATTTATTGAATAGACTATCGGAGTTAAAACAGTTACAGGCCGAAGGTCAAATGAAGGCGCCTAAAATTATCATCGATAGTAAGGATTACGGAATTGGAGCTCAAATATTACATGATATTGATATTTCTAAAATTCGCTTAGTTTCGAATACAACCCAAGGAAAGAGAGTTGGAATGATAGGGTATGGCCTTGAAATTACTGAATACGTCAGCTATTAATACCTTTTCCAGATTTAATTTTAAAAATAAGTTTAAAGTAAATCTATGGAAATGAAAGGATTAAAAATTAGTTTAAAAAACTACTAAAATTTTTATCTAAATTGTTTTTGTAAATCGAAAAAGGTGTTTATATTTGCACTCGCAATCAGCAAATGATTGTCGCTCACTGGAGAAATGGCAGAGCGGTCGAATGCGGCAGTCTTGAAAACTGTTGACTGTAACAGGTCCGGGGGTTCGAATCCCTCTTTCTCCGCCAGTAGAAATACAAATTGAATTAAAACCCTTTAAATCGTATGATTTAAAGGGTTTTTTCTTTTTATCAATTGTCAAATTATTCATTAATACGTGAACCTAAAGGGATAAAATCGGTTACCCTAAACAATCCAAAATTTGGGTAACCGATTTTTTTCTCAGACTAGAATTCACAAGGCTTTACAGCCAGTTCAACAACCAGTTTAAAAACTGTACATCTTGTGGATTAGTCATATTGAAGTTAAATTTAATAATAACTAACAAGGTCACCACGATGAAAACAAAAGTATCCATTCTCTTTTATGCAAAGAGAGCAAAAGCCAGTGTTAATGGATTAGTCCCAATCTACACACGAATTACTATCAATGGCAAACGTATTGAATTAAGTACCAATCGCTTTGTAGAAATATCAAAATGGTCTACAGAAGCAGGCAAAATGAAAGGTACTTCAGAAGAAGCTCGTTCAATAAATAATCATCTTGATTTACTCAAAGTTCAAATTATTGATGCTCAAATGGAACTAATCCATAAAAAGATACCTATAACTTCTGAAACACTTAAAAGCAAAATATTAGGCGTTGATGAAAGAGCAAGAATGCTCGTTCCTATCTTCCAAGACCACAACAACAAAATAAAAGAATTGGTTGGCAAAGAATACGCACCAGGAACATTGGAGCGTTACAAAACTTCGTTGAGCCACACTATTGAGTTCCTACAATGGAAATACAATATTTCTGATATTGATATTACAAAGATTGATCACGCCTTTATCACCGATTATGAATTCTGGTTGAGAAGCGTTCGCAATTGTGCCAATAACACTGCTGTAAAATACATCAAGAACTTTAGTAAAATAATCAAAATTTGTCTGGCCAATAATTGGATTGAAAGAAACCCATTTGCAAACTACAAATCAAAAGTTAAAGAAGTAGAACGAGTTTATTTGACTGAAACAGAAATTCAAAACATAATCGAAAAAGATTTTAAAACCGAAAGGCTTTCATTAGTTCGCGATATCTTCCTTTTTAGCTGCTTTACTGGTTTGGCTTACATAGATGTCAAAAACTTGACAAAATCGCATATCAGCTTTGGTATTGATGGTGAGAAGTGGATATTCACTCACAGGCAGAAAACCGAAAGTGCTTCCAAAATACCAATACTTCCAGTAACACAAATGATAATTGATAAATATTCAGATCATCCACAAAGTGTAAATGAAGATAAACTGCTACCTATACTTTCAAATCAAAAAATGAATGCCTATTTAAAAGAAATAGCAGGAGTATGCGAGATTGAAAAAGAATTAACCTTCCATATTGCCCGACATACTTTTGCAACAACTGTAACACTTACTAATGGTGTTCCAATTGAAAGCGTTAGCAAAATGCTTGGACACAAAAATTTAAGAACAACCCAACATTACGCAAAAGTTCTCGATAAAAAAGTAAGTGAGGATATGATGATTTTGAGAGAAAAATTTATAAGTAAAGAGAATATGAGAAACGTAAACAATGGTTAATTATTTGAATTGACCATTCATAGAACATAAAATTTGATTAGTTTTGTAGCAATTTAATCTAAACTAAATTACTGTATTTAGTTAAACTGCACAAAATGAACCAAAACCTTAAAAAACTATTTCCTTCTTTTTCAAATGCACTTGTCGAAGATATAAATGCTAATGCAATTGATAAATCATTTACTACTGGCGATGTAATTATGAAAACTGGACAGTACATAAAACATACGGTTTTAGTTTTGAGAGGTAGTATTAAAATTTATCGTGAAGATGAAGATGGAGGAGAATTTTTTATGTACTATCTCCAACCTGGTCAAGCTTGTGCAATTTCTATGATATGTGCTACAAAAAATGAACAAAGTCAAATTATGGCAAAGGTCGTTGAAGATGCAGAACTTGTAATGGTGCCACTACCACTTATGGATAAATGGATGATGCAACATCGCTCTTGGTATGAATTTGTTATTGACACCTATCGTAGTCGTTTTGAAGAAGTTTTGGAAGTAGTTAATAGCATTGCTTTTAGAGCAATGGACGAAAGACTAGAGTTTTATATAAAACGTCATAAAGAAGCTTGTGGTTGTAACGATTTAAAACTTTCGCATCAAGAAATTGCAACTGAATTAAACACCTCCAGAGAAGTAATTTCTAGATTACTAAAAAAATTAGAACAACGCGGTGTACTAAAACTACATCGCAATCACATTGAACTTTTAAAATAAATCTACCTATGTGATAAAAGTTACAAATTGTAAAATTAATACGGTCAATATTTGCACCATAAAAATTTTACAATTATGGAATATATAGGTTATTTTGCATCAATACTTATTGGTGTTGCTTTAGGATTAATTGGTGGTGGTGGTTCAATTTTAACCGTGCCAGTTCTGGTATATTTGTTTGCTATCGAACCAGTTGTAGCAACTTCTTACTCTTTATTTATTGTTGGTTTAACTAGCGGCGTTGGTTCTGTTGGCTATTTCAAAAAAGGATTAGTAAATATAAAAACCGCAATAGTTTTTGGTATTCCATCAATTATAGCAGTATTTACAACTCGCGCATTAATTGTACCTGCAATTCCCAAAGTGGTTTTTACAGTTGGAACTTTTGTTGTTACAAAAAGTATTTTAATGATGGTTCTTTTCGCTATTTTAATGATTGCTGCATCATACAGTATGATTAAGAAAGATAAAAAAACAAACAGTGAAGAAAATGGCGAACAAAAATTCAATTATCCAT
>NZ_JAQWTM010000146.1 GCF_029242675.1 Flavobacterium sp. | reverse complement strand
CAAGTCTTGGGTCAGATGTGTGATTTGAAGTCCTGTTCAAGCTACCAGTTCCTTTTAAAGACTGTGCAAATTCACTTGTAACATCATAATCTGCAGGTCTTGATGCAAAGTAAGGATTAGAAACTCCATCTGCAGTTATATATTTGAACCAAGGTTCATCTGCCACTGTAGTAATTACACCAGCTGCGTTACTTAATGCTGAATTAAATTCAACAGCGGAGTATCCTGAAGCAAGTGGGTATCTTTTTGAAAGTTGAAGTGTAGCTTGTAACAAAACTGAGTTAGCTAATTTTTTCCATTTTGATACATTTCCGCTGTAAAGTACGTCTCCTTTAGGCGCTGTTTGAGCGCTATTTAGCATATCACGGCCGGATTTTAAATCTGCTATCATAGCTTTGTAAACGAATTCTTGAGTATCGTATTTAGGATTCAAAAAATCTAGTCCAGCTCCTGCTTCAGTATAAGGAATGTCACCATACATATCAGTGATTCTCTTTGTTACTATAGCTTTCATAATCTTCGCAACACCTAATTGGTTGTTTAGTGAACCTTGAGATAAAACTGTTGGCGTCACATTAGCTGGAACATTTAGAAAGTTGATTAGAATATTTAAGTTACCGAATGCACGAACGTAATATTCGCTCCAATCTTGTGCAACATCACTGTATCTAGTTTCGTCTAAATACACATTTTGTGTTTGATACTGAACGTATAAAGTAGGGTTAGTCGCGTATATTCTACCTGCGTTATTTGAGTAGTCTAAAATGGCCCCCGTCATCAAACCCGCTGGATCAATTTTTGAAGGTCCGTTGATATTTTGGTTTGTGTCTCCAAAATCTACAGTATCACATGATGCAAAAAGCAGTGCTGCAGATAATGTAGTTAAAATATATTTTTTCATATCTAAGTTGTTAAAAAGTTAGTTTTACATTAAATCCTAAACTTCTAGTTCCTGGTAATTGACCATTTTCTCCAAATCCACCAGCTAGTTCAGAAGGGTCCCATCCGTTTTTATTGTCTTTAGATACCGCAATAAGCCATAAGTTTCTTCCAACTACACCTATTGTAGCACTTTGGAAAATATTTTTAAATTTAGCTCCAGAGAACGTGTAAGACAAAGAAACATCTCTTAATTTTAAATAACTTGCATCATGCACAAAAGGTTCAGCAATATTGTTTGCTTTGAATTGTGCAAAATAAGGGTTTGCAGATACATACGTATCAACTGGTGCGCCTGACGCATCAACTCCCACTACATTCACACCACCTGATTGTGATGGATTAGCTAAGTTTACATCTTCTCTAACATTGATTCCGTTGTTGTTAAGTGCTGCTGTTTCCTCAAGTAAACCTGAATATGTTCCCCATGTTTCTGAAAGTGAAAAGAATTTTCCACCTTTTTGAAAGTCCATACTAGCTGCTAAAGTGAAATTTTTATAGGTTACTTGATTGTATAAACCTCCTGTGAAATCAGGTAATACTGATCCATAGTCATGGTTAGTTTCAATTTCAAACAATCCATCTGAGTTAATTACTTTGTTTCCGTTTAAATCTCTTTTGATAGCTGAACCTCTAATTTGTCCCCATTCAGCTCCTTCTTGTTGAGTTACTGTTGCTAAATTCCAATCATCAGTACCACCTGGTCCATTAATGGCAGATAATCCCTCTCTGATTTTTACAATAGTAGTTTTGTTAGATGCAAAATTTAAACTAGCATTCCAATTTACACCATCTTTGTCAGCAGCTTTAATAATATCGCCTCCTAAAGTCAATTCGATACCTGATCTTTTTGTTTCCCCAGCGTTTGTTAGGAAACTATAGCTACCTGAAGAATTAGGTATGTTGATATTGATGATTTCGTCTTTTCTGTTTTCGTTGTAGTAGGTTGCAGAAAAGTTGACTCTGTTATTCAAGAACTTTAAGTCAATACCTGTTTCAAAACTCGCATTTTGAGCAAATTTTAAATTTGGATCTACAACAGTCGGTTTGTTAAATAAGGCAACATTTGTGCTGTTGTATGGATGAGCATTAAGTTGAGAGTAGTTTGGATTAAGTGCTAATGCATTTGCATCCGTACCGATTATGGCATATCCTGCTCTTAATTTACCATAACTTATAGCTTTGTTTTTACTCATTAACTCTGTGAAAATCAAACTTCCACCGATAGATCCCGTAGTGTTACCATTAGCTGTACTTGGCATAGCTGATGACCAGTCTCTACGTACTGTACCATCTATAAATAAATAATCATTATATCCTACGTTAGCTAAAGCATAAATACTGTTTACACTTTTCTGAGAAAATTGCGGTATAGATATAGGAGTTACGCTAGCATTAGAAAAAGTGTAAACATCTGGTAAAACCAGACCACCAACTCTAGATGTAGGATTTATTTCAGTTGACAATCTGTCAAACGAATTGTTTCTCACACTTGTACCTGCTGTACTAGTCAAACTAAAGCCTTTAAATTCGGTTTTGTAGTTAATCCTCGCATCGTAGTTGTCTTCAACGCTAACTGATTTGTAAATACCAAACGCATTTTGCCAAGGATTGTATAAATCAGGAGCCGCTGAGAGTGATAATTCAGTTGGAAAGTAGTATTTTCTACCGTATGTGTTTTGATTTCTGCTAAACATCCCAGCAACACTTAATTTATCATTGATTTTGTACGTTGGATTTAATGAAAAAGTGATATTGTCTGTTTTTTGCTTGTAATCATATTGTTCTAAGTAGGTATAAGGGTTGTACCAGAAAGCTGGTTTTTGATAACTTCCACCTAAAGTATAGTACTCAGGACCCCACCAGTTCCATGTAGCTTGGTATCCTGCTCCATTTTTAAGATCTTTTAATTCACGTAATTTATTAACATCAAGTTGTCTACCAAACCATGAATTAAATGATCCTGAAGTTTGATTACCATAACTATCATCAAATTCTCCTCTTATTTTTCCAGTGGTATAATTCATTAATACATCTACTTTTAGTTTGTCATTTAAATCATATGACATAAAAGATGATACGTAATTTTTAGTTTGTCCTGTGAAAGGTTGGATACCTTGTTGGTCAAGATTAGTGTAAGATAATCTTGCATTAAATCTATCTCCTCCTCCACTTAGTGTAAACGAATTACGTTTAGTTACACCAATGTCATAAAAGTCTTTGATGTTGTTTGGCTGTGCAGAATATTTTGCAGTTTGTCCAAAATAAGGACTATCAGGCGACCATGAGTACCAAGGTAAATAGTCTTGATCATCAAATTTTGGACCCCAGCTTTCATCTGCGTAATTGTTGTCTTCGTAAAGATATCTTTTACCATTCATTATTGACCACTCTGCTGGGTATGCTCCACCAAAACCGCCAGCAGCAAAATCAAATGTTCTAAAACTGTCATTTCCTTCATATCCAGTTCCGTAAAGGTTTTGGTACTTTGGCAAATATGCCACTTTGTCGAAAGTTGTAGAACTGTTGATATCAACAGTCATTCGGCCGTTAGCACCTTTTTTAGAAGTCAGTTGAATAACACCATTAACTGCTCTTTGGCCATATAGTGCTGTAGCATTTGGTCCTTTTAATACTGTTACATCAGCGATGTTGTCCATGTCAATATTGTTTGGGTCAACTGCAACACCATCCAAAACATACAATGCATCATTGTCTTCAGTCAAACTTATCGCTCCACGTATTCTGATTTTACCTGTAGAGCCTAATTTTGCTCCCGCTTGGCCATTTATTTGAATACCAGCAACTTTACCAGCTAAAGCACCTTTAACATCTACATTTTGTGTAATGTTAAGTTGTTCTGCCTTTACTGTTTGTGCAGCATACGGTAGAGATTTAACTGATTGCTTTATTCCCAATGCGGTTACAACCACTCCTTCTAATTCTAATGCAGTACTTGCTAACTTTACGTTAACAGTGGTGCTAGAAGCAGTTAATTCTTGGGTTTTCATCCCAATGTAGCTAAATACTAAGACCTGGCTTGGAGAAGCTTTGATCGAAAATTTACCGTCAAAATCAGTTTGCGTTCCTAATTTTGTTCCTTTGATCAAAACACTGGCACCTGGTATAGGCATTCCTGCATCATCAGAAACAATACCGGTAACGGTTCTTTCTTGCGCAAAAGTTAGTTGCGCCATTAGTACTAATAGTAGTACCAAGATTCCATTGAACTTTAGTTTCATTTTTTAAAATTTTTAATTAGTGAGACAAAAATCTTAATAATTTGTTAACTAACCTAATGTTGTGGAAAGAAATTTTGTCTTATTATTAAAATTTAACATTGTAACTAAAATGAGCTATTGTGTTATAAATAACTGTTTTGTCGTTTTTGCTGTAAGGTTTTACCAATAAGATCTTCATTAAACCAGTTCTTGTTTGTAGTCCTATTCCTAAACCAAAACTTAGTATTCTTTTAACATAAGTATTTGTTGCAAAGGTGTTTGGAGAGGTGTAGTTACTATAATCAGTTACTGTGTTTAGGTAAAAATTGTCGTTAAGTAGGTATCGGTATTCTGTTGAGAGGACTAAATATGTTTTGGCTAAAAGACTATTTTCTTGAAAACCTCTTATACTGTTTATGCCTCCAAAGCGATATAATTCGTTTTGACCATATTCTTTACTGACTAGTGATTGAAAAAGTGCTTTGGCATTCAAGTGATTTTTTTGATTTAGGTGAAAGGTGTTTGAAGCGCTAAGTGCTATGAATTTTTGTTGATTTATATTGTTGACTGAAAATTCATTTGTATTCTCTCTTTTGCCAATGCCAAGTTTTAAATCGATATGGCTTTTAATTGGGTTCATTGAATTGCTTCGCTCTTTAAGCTTAAATGAAAATGAGCTCGTATAAAAAGTGCTATTAAAATCGCTGATTTCGCCATTATTGATATTCTGGATGTCGCTGGAGCTAGTCGTTTCTCTTCCTATATAAATTCGGGTGTTGTATTTTATGTAGTAACTGGCGTCGAGTGCGGTTTTAGTGTTTTGAAAAGTGCTTTCTTGTTTAAGAATGTTGAGTTGAGCTTTCAGTCCAATTGGACTGCCAAAAAGGTACGGTAGTTCTAGTGTGCTATTAAAGGTGGTTTGGTTATTTCCGTTGCTTTTCCAGTTCAGTCTAAATTCCTCACCGGTATTTAAAATATTTTCAAGTTGTAAATCTAAATAGCCACTTAAGGTTAATTTTTGATTTTCATTAGTGTTAAATCCTATGAATCCGTCAAAGGTGTTAGCGTGTTGTTTTTCTATGTAAACGTATATTTTGGTAGAATCATGGGTGAATAATGTTTCCGGGTATTTTGATTGCGTAACAAAGTTGTATTTATCAAACTCTTCTTTGATTTTATTGATAGTGTTGTCAGATAGTAGATTATTTTTGAATTTTTTTACAATCTGATTTAGATGCCCTTTTGGGAATTGAAAACTGGTGTTGTTATTTTTAGCAACAATTATGGTATTTATTTGTTTCTGTTTGTTTGGATTAATTACTAGAGTTGCAATCAGGGAAGAAGCTCCCTTTTTTAGATCAGTTAGGTTAACAGTCGCGAGAGGATAGCCTTCGTTATTTAATAATTGTTTTTTGTTATTTAAAAAATTTGAGATTTGCGAGTACTTTACAATCATTGTATCCTGCGTTATTTGTAGAATTTTCTTTAAACTAGGATTTATTGAGCTGGTAACCTTAATAGTGGTGATTCTTTTACCAAGATCTAGGTTAGCTATGTAGGAGCTGTCGTTTATTTTAACTTGGTTGACCAAGAGGGTTTCAATGAAGCCCTTTTGTATGAGATAATTTTGCGTTTTTGAGATTTCAGCAAAAAGATGACCTAAGTCTTGATGTTTCGTTTGGTAGTTTAAAGAATCAATAGATTTTGTTTCATTCACGGTCTTTCCTTCTATGGTAAGATGGTATTTTTGTGCAAAACAAGACAAGTTTGAAATGATTATTAAAAGGAGGAAGCTAATCTTTTTCAAACGGGTTTCGATTTAAGTTACTGGAATACAAATATCCAATCTTTACGGTTAAAATCAAATAGCTAAATAATCTTATTGAAAATTAATGGATTAACATTTGTAGAGTAAAAAATAATTTATACATTTGCAACCCCGTAAAAAGCGGGAATTAAATATACATAATAAATTTTTAGTATTAATTATGCCAACAATTCAACAATTAGTAAGAACAGGAAGAACTCAGATAACTAAGAAGAGTAAATCGGTTGCTTTAGAT
>NZ_JAQWTM010000086.1 GCF_029242675.1 Flavobacterium sp. | reverse complement strand
ATGGCGACTTAGGAATGATGCAAAAGAACGACATTGTAATTTGCATATCAAAAAGCGGGAATAGTCCCGAAATTAAAGTTTTGGTGCCCCTCTTAAAAAGATTTGGGAACACCTTAATTGCTATTACTGGAAACATGACTTCATTCCTAGCAAAAGGAGCGGATCACATCTTAAATACAACCGTTGATCAAGAAGCTTGCCCCATTAATTTAGCGCCTACGAGTAGTACTACTGCACAACTTGTAATGGGAGATGCCATCGCAGTGTGTTTAATGGAACTTCGCAACTTTACAGCCGAAGATTTCGCCATCTATCACCCAGGAGGTGCATTGGGTAAAAAATTACTACTTCGCGTAAAAGACATGCTGGAACATACGTTAAAACCAATGGTT
This sequence comes from Flavobacterium sp., assembly GCF_029242675.1. Classification (GTDB taxonomy): domain Bacteria; phylum Bacteroidota; class Bacteroidia; order Flavobacteriales; family Flavobacteriaceae; genus Flavobacterium. The sequence goes on along the minus strand of NZ_JAQWTM010000086.1, from coordinate 5,468 downwards.
GCTCTTGATGCTCCAATTAAAAAAGTTATTTTTGAAATCTCAGAAAAAAGACTTGGAGTTACTGCAGTTGTAGAAAACGAAAAGGTAGTTGGAATCATAACTGACGGTGATATTCGTAGAATGCTGAATGACCGAGATACCTTTGCTGATTTGACTGCGAAAGACATTATGACCAAAAACCCTAAGATGATCGAATCGAATGATATGGTAATTGACGCCTTCAATATCCTCGAGGATAACGCCATCACTCAATTAGTAGTAGTCGATAAGGGGATTTATCAAGGCGTACTGCATTTACACGATATTTTAAAAGAAGGAATAGTATAATGGCTAAGAAAAACATAAACGAGATGTCCTTTTTAGATCATCTTGAAGATCTAAGATGGCTACTAGTACGAAGTACCATTGCTGTAATTGTAATGGCGATGGTAACTTATTTTATCAGTGACTATTTATTTGACACTATCATTTTTGGACCTACACGACCTACATTTTTTACCTATACTTTCTTTTGTGAGTTATCGAGTTATTTAGGAATAGGTGACACGATTTGTATCACTGAAATGCCGTTTATCATTCAAAACACTGAGATGGAAGGCCAAGTAAATGTCTTTATTTGGATTTGTATTCTCGCTGGTTTCATTCTTAGTTTCCCTTATATTTTATGGGAAGTTTGGAAATTCATAGGTCCTGCATTGTATGAGAAAGAAAAGAAAAACGCTAAGGTGTTCATCTTTTTCTCGTCAATACTCTTCTTTTTGGGAGTGCTATTTGGCTACTTTGTGGTAATCCCAATGTCTGTTAACTTTGTAGCCACTTTTACAGTGAGTGATGTAGTTAAAAATCAGTTTACTTTAGACTCTTATATTGGTATGGTGAAAACATCGGTGCTCGCTAGTGGCCTGTTTTTTGAATTACCTATTATCATTTTCTTTTTGACAAAACTAGGTCTTGTAACACCTAATTTTTTAAGAACGTATCGAAAATATGCTATTGTATTGGTACTTATTATTGCGGCAATTGTTACGCCTCCTGATGTAGTAAGCCAAACGATAGTTGCAATCCCAATGTTATTAATCTACGAAGCAAGTATATGGATATCCGTATTTGTTTCAAAAACTAAACAAGAATAAAATGGCTGATATTATCGAAGAATTCAACGAATACCGTTCTAGAATGAACGAAAAACTTTTGGCAGACAACAACAAAATTGTCAAAAGAATATTTAATCTAGATACAAACGCTTACGCTGCTGGAGCTTTAGATGTTAAAACAAAAGAATTACTTGGTTTAGTTGCTTCGGCTGTTTTACGTTGCGATGACTGTGTAAAATACCATTTAGAAACTAGCCATAAAGAAGGTGTGACTAAAGAAGAAATGATGGAAGCTATGGGAATCGCGACCTTGGTTGGCGGTACCATTGTTGTGCCTCATTTACGTAGAGCTTACGAGTTTTGGGAAGCTTTAGAGGAAAATAGCTCAAAATAAACTTCCTTGTTGGTGCACTAACTATTTTATTACCTCAGGTCTCAGAGACTAAAATAGTGTTAAGATTTTAAATAGTTCCTTTGTTTATTCGTTTATTTGTAACGACCAAGCAAAGGAATCTTTCAATTTAGTATTCCTTGCCCGTTTAAAACGAAAACCATGATATTAAGAGCAGACAATTTAATAAAAACATATAAAGGGCGAAGCGTCGTTAAAGGCATTTCGGTTGAAGTAAATCAAGGCGAAATTGTTGGTTTATTAGGACCCAATGGAGCGGGAAAAACTACTTCTTTTTATATGATTGTTGGATTAGTGAAACCGAATTCAGGAAATATATATTTAGATGATTTAAATATCACTGATTACCCAATGTACAAACGTGCACAGCAGGGAATAGGTTATCTTGCACAAGAAGCATCGGTTTTTAGAAAACTTAGTATCGAGGATAATATTTTAAGCGTATTGCAATTGACCACTCTTTCTAAGGAAGAGCAGGTCGCTAAAATGGAAAGCTTAATTTCTGAATTTAGCTTGGAGCATATTCGTACCAATCGTGGGGATTTATTGTCAGGAGGAGAACGCCGCCGAACAGAGATTGCGCGCTGCTTAGCCACGGATCCTAAATTTATTTTATTGGACGAACCTTTTGCGGGTGTGGATCCCGTTGCTGTGGAAGACATTCAAAGAATTGTCGCTCAGTTAAAAAACAAAAATATTGGTATCTTGATTACTGATCATAATGTGCAAGAAACCTTAGCGATAACTGATAAAACGTATTTGATGTTTGAAGGAGGAATCTTGAAAGCAGGTGTACCCGAAGAATTGGTAGAAGATGAAATGGTTCGCCGTGTTTATCTTGGACAAAACTTCGAACTACGTAAAAAAAAGCTAGAGTTTTAATGCATTCCCTACAGACCATTTAAAAGCAATTGACATGAGTACACCCGAAAAACCATCGAAAGAAACGCTTGAAAAATGGCACAAAAACCCTAACAATTGGAAGTTTGTTTTTTTTTACTTCAACAAAGAAGACAAACGATTACTGCCTCCCAAAAGACAAGAATGGATGGGTTGGACAGTTAACTTCGCTAACTTAAACTCGGTTTTGTTTTTCGTTGGAATGATGTCTTTTTTTATTTTTATCACACTATACATAGCGATGAATAAATCGTAGCTATTTAATTTTTCACGTGAGGGATAATAGTGGAAATCCTTTTATGGGCTTTTTTCGCCCAGAAAAGATTGCAACGTATAGCCCGACACAACTGGAACGATAGTGGAAGTTGTGGCACGCCCAAAACAATACTCTCTTAAAACTACTTTTATTCCAGGGTGATAAACTGCAATTGCTGCAAATCGCCGTTGTAAATATTGATATCAACATTGCCTTTTATTCCGGGAACAGTTCCTTTTTCGGTGAATTGCCAAAACAACCAATCGTCCTCTATTTTTTCGCGGTAAAAGTTATAATTCGCAATCCAAAAAAGATAATCGGAGAATTCCTCTTTTAAAAAATCATCATAATATTTTTCGCCTGTATAAATGATTGGTTTCATTTTATAATGGGTTTCAACAGCTTCTAACCAGCGTCTTAACCCAATTTTTAAGCGCGTCATGGATTGATTTTCGGATAACTTTTCGATATCTAACACCGGTGGCAAATCGCCTTTATGCAAATGCACCGTTTTTATAAACAATGCCGCTTGCTGCAATGAATTTTCATTAGGACGGTAGTAATGATAGGCGCCTCTGATGAGTTTATTTTTCTTGGCTCCAAGCCAATTTTCCTCAAATGCTTGGTCTACTCGATCCATTCCAACGGTGGCACGGATAAATGCAAAGCGAATGGCGTACTTGCTTTCTAGCGTATCTACCTGGGTCCAATCAATCGTTCCTTGGTATTCAGATACATCAATTCCTACTGCTTTGATCCCCTTGTTTTCTAACACTTGAAAATTACGAACGTCGGAAATGCGTTTTTGTTCCGCCGATTCTCTGGCGATTTTATTGGATTTAAAGCTCAAATAATAGGCTAAACCATGACGGTAGTGATAAGCAGCCGCTACCACAAAAATAACAAGCAGCGCGTATACGAGATACTTAATTACTGTTTGCCGAAACGAATTTCTTTTTATTATCCTTCGAGCTTGCGGCTTTGGTCTAACGCTTTGTCTTTTCATCTAACGAGAACCGATTGCTGATTATAGATAATAATACGTAGGTAAGAATGATAAGCGGTATTGCCAAATACTGCAAAACGACCAGTAAAACCATCGCGAAGGTTAGAAACAGAATTTGAAGTGTATTGTCCTTTAAATTGAATTTTTTAATTTTTAATGAAAACAGCGGAATCTCAGCATTTAAAATATAAGCACTGAAAAGAGTAATGAGCAACAATACCCATTGATTGGTCAGTATCTCCAAAACTATCAAGGAATCTGAATACAAAACCACGAGCGGTAAGCTCATGATAAACAAGGTATTGGCCGGAGTTGGCAATCCAATAAAGGAATTTGTTTGCCTGATATCTATATTAAAATTAGCCAATCTATAGCAAGAGCCTAAAGTTATAATGAATCCTAAAAATGGCAGATAGGGATTGGTTGATATTTCGTGTTGACTATTTGACAATAAAAAATACATCACAAAACCGGGTGCTACACCGCTAGTAACCATATCAGCTAGAGAATCTAATTGCAATCCTAAGGGACCCGCAACTTTTAATAATCGAGCGAAAAAACCATCGAAAAAATCAAAAAATATACCCAAACTCACAAAGTAAAAAGCCTTTTCAAAATCTAATTTAGCGATGAAAACAACTGCAATACAACCACAAAAAAGGTTAATAAGTGTAATAAAGTTAGGGATGTGTTTTTTAATATTCATAGTTTGTGTGCTTTAATAATAAGTGGACACAAATTTAGCATAATAAGTGAGTTTAATGTCCGTTTTGAATAGAGATTATTAACAGTCGAGTTGGTTTCTTATATATTACCACAAATCACGATCTCAGCTCAATAAAAAATTATATTTTTGATAAAAATAGCAGTTTTAGCTGCCGCCTTTAAAAAACACCCGCTTTGAAAAAAAAGTTTTCTATTATTTTACTTCTCCTTACTAGTATTTCTTTCGGGCAAACCGCTAGGAAATACTCGAATGAGTTTATGAATATTGGTGTTGATGCAGCGGCGCTTGGCATGGCTAATACCGTTAGTGCCTCGACTGGCGACGTTAATTCAGGCTACTGGAATCCGGCTGGATTAATGCGATTAGAAGAAAAGCAAGTCGCTTTGATGCATGCCAGTTATTTTGCTAACATTGCTCAATACGACTATCTTGCCTATGCAAGTCCTATCGATGATCAATCGGCTTGGGGAATATCATTAATTCGTTTTGGGGTTGATGATATTTTAAACACCACTGAATTAATTGATAGCGAAGGCAATATTGACTACAACCGAATTAGTCTTTTCTCTACGGCTGACTATGGATTTACCTTTTCGTATGCTCGTAAACTTCCGGTTCAAGGATTTCAATATGGTGTTAATGCTAAAATAATCCGAAGAGTCATTGGGAAATTTGCTGATTCTTGGGGTTTTGGTTTTGATGTGGGTCTACAATTTGAAAAAAATGACTGGAATTTTGGCTTGATGTTACGCGATGTGACCACTACCTATAATGTGTGGAATATTAATGAAAAGGAGTATCAAAAAATTGCAGATGCTGTTCCTGGACAAAACCAAGAATTACCAGAAAGCACCGAGATTACCCTGCCAAAAGCACAACTAGGAATTTCTAAAAAATTTATCATTCGGTACGACTATAGCCTTATGGCTGCTGCCAATGCCACGATGCGGTTTACCAAAACAAATGATTTAATTGCCACGGATTACGTAAGTGTCGATCCTGCTTTAGGTTTCGAATTTGGCTATACTGATCTTGTTTTTGTACGAGCAGGTGTTGGTAATTTCCAGAATGTA
>NZ_JAQWTM010000082.1 GCF_029242675.1 Flavobacterium sp. | reverse complement strand
TAATGCTGTTATTAGTGCTACCGCTCGTAAGCCAAATAGCGCCCCATTGTCCTGGGACATCATCATATAAGGTCTCTAAACGGTCTCCTTCAAAAATAACTTCGTTTTCCAAATTTGCTGTAATCGAATTACTTCCATTTATTTGTAAAGAGCCTTTATTGCTAACAATTATTCCAGAGTTAGCATGAAAGTACACTCTAGCTCCTGCATCAAAAAGAGCAGTTTTGTTGGAAGGAACGGCGGCATAACCGTAAATTACGTAGGGTTTGTTATTAGTAAAATGCAATTCGTTCCCATTTATAGGGTCATTTTCGTCGAGGTAAAAACCATAAATTTTTTCTTGACCTATTGGTAAACTTTCTGTTGTACCATCTGACAATCGTTTTGGATACAGAAAAACGGCATCTTGAATCAGTGTCACTAGCTCTACAGTTTGTAAATTAGCTCCACTGTCAAATTCTATTTTATCGGTATATAAAAGATCGGTTGCATTAGCATCAGCTATATTAGCGGTTGTTTCAATAAATATATACAAACTGTCTTTAGCTAATATTTCTACGTTTGTAAATAATTTTCCAGCATTTCCTTGCAAACCATCTACTGATAAACGGTATTTAGAATTCAGCCCTTTTCCAAGTTTTATAGAGGGAATATTAATGTCGTTTTTAGATTTATTATACACTTTTAAACGATACGTACTAGATCCAATATTTGAAAAAACAGTATCAAGGTACACTGTGTCGCGCGAAAAAACGAGACCTCCTGTACTTGGCACAGTTTCAAAATCAGCTCGACAAGAGCCTAAAGTAATAATTAATCCGAGAATTATAAGAATTGAGAAATGACGCATTGTAATTATTTTTAGTAAAAATAGGAAAAAACAATAGTTAATTGGTAAGAAATCAAAAATGTGATTTAATTAAAGATTAAATGGATGAATTACACAACATAATTAGGGTTGCCTTCAGATTTTGGCATTATAATAACAACTGTTTTACTCTTAAAATCACCTTGTTTTTGTTAAATTTACCGAATTAAAAAGTACAACATGACATTTGATAAAGAAAGAATTTTAAACTACTGCAACGAAGTTTCCAAGAATACCTTAATGGAGACCTTAAACATAAAATATGTGGATGCTGGCAAAGGTTTTTTAGTAGCAACAATGCCTGTGAATTCCTCCGTTCACCAACCCATGGGATTATTGCATGGAGGAGCTACTGTTGCCTTGGCAGAAAGCGTAGGTAGTGCAGCCTCCTTTTTATTTGTGAATACTGACATTAACGAAGTTCGAGGGATTGAGATAGCAGCCAATCATCTGAAAGCGAAACGTAATGGTGTAGTGACTGCAACTGCCAGAATTGTGCACCAAGGAAAAAGTATTCATTTGTGGGAAATAAAGATTACGGATGAAAACGATAATTTGATTTCAGTATGTAAATTAACCAATATGATTTTGCCAAAAAGAAAAAGGGAAGATAAATAATGAAAGTACAATTTGATAAAATTAACATTCATCTAACCCAGCAATTGCCTTTTGTGGTGTACTGCAAACCGAATAGCTCTAAAGTTGTAGGGCTTCTGCAGCAGGATGACCGTTTGTACGCTGCATCTGATTTTAAGGAAAGTGGATTTTTATTTGCTTCATTTGATGGGAATTCGAAAGTTATGATTCCGGAAGCCCTTTCGGATAGGATTACTTTTGATAAAGATTTTTCTGGTTTCGAACCTGAAGAGAAAATAATTGAGCATCAAAATACAAGCGAAAAGAAGAATTTTGAAACGCTTGTGCAGTCGGGTATCGATGCGATTTCTAGAAATAATTTTAAAAAAGTAGTTTTGTCTCGAAAAGAGACAGTCTCTTTAAATGAATTTGATTTGCTTGAGGCTTTTCAAAGATTACTTCAATTGTATCCTACCGCTTTTGTCTATTGTTTTTTTCACCCTAAAATCGGAACTTGGTTGGGTGCAACGCCTGAACAATTAATACAGTCTGACGGGAAAGGTTTTGAAACAGTATCCTTAGCAGGGACGCAAAAAGATGTGGGTAATACCCAAATAAAATGGCATTCTAAGGAGCAAGAAGAACAGCAATTTGTGACCGATTATATCGTAGAGAAGTTAAAAAATAAGGTCTCAGACTGTATGGTTTCTGCACCTTTTAACGTAAAAGCAGGACTTGTTTGGCACATTAAGACAACGATTAATGCAGTTTTTAATACTGATACAAATTTAAAGCAGATTGTTGAATTATTGCATCCTACACCCGCAGTTTGTGGCTTGCCGAAAGAAGATGCCAAAGCGTTTATTCTTAAAAAAGAGGGTTACGATAGGAAATTTTATACTGGTTTTTTAGGTGAATTAAATAGTAAGGATGTAAATAATGCTTCAACCTCTGATTTATTCGTAAATTTACGATGCATGGAGATTGATGGCGATCAAGCTCATATTTACATTGGTTGCGGAATCACCAAAGACAGTGTTCCAGAAAAAGAGTGGGAAGAAAGCCTTAATAAATCAGTAACGATGAAGCGAGTGTTGTCGTAATGAGCACTTACAATTATAAAGAACATAGAGTTAAATAAAGAATTCAATTCTTTAAATGATGATTACAGTATTAAATCCGTTTTTAGTGCTGGTAGATAATTAAAAATCAAGATAAATGAAACTAGATATATTAGCGTTTGGAGCACATCCTGATGATGTTGAATTGGGTTGTTCAGGAACTATTTTAAAAGAAGTCTCTTTAGGGAAAACAGTTGGAGTAATTGATTTAACCCGTGGTGAATTGGGCACTAGAGGTTCTGCTGAAATAAGAGATCAAGAGGCCGCTGCAGCTGCAAAAATATTGGGAGTCAGGGTTCGTGAAAACTTGGAAATGCGTGATGGCTTTTTTGTTAATGACGAAAAGCATCAATTAGCAGTAATTAAAATGCTTCGCAAATACCAGCCAGAAATCGTATTGTGTAATGCTGTAGATGATCGTCATATCGATCACGGTAAAGGTAGCAAGTTAGTATCCGATGCTTGTTTTTTATCTGGTTTAACCAAAATTGAAACAGAAATTAATGGTGTACCTCAAAAAGCGTGGAGACCAAAACTCGTTTATCATTATATTCAATGGAAAAATTCAGTTCCCGATTTTGTGGTAGACATAACTGGCTTTACCGATAAGAAGATTGCTTCAATTTTGGCTTATAGCTCTCAATTTTATGATCCAAATTCCAAAGAGCCTGAATCGCCAATTTCATCAAAAAACTTCCTAGAAAGTTTAAATTATAGATCAAGAGACTTAGGGCGATTAGTAGGAGTAGAGCATGCTGAAGGATTTACAGTGGAAAGATATTTGGCAGTCAATAGCTTAGCAGATTTGAAGTAAAATTGCTGA
>NZ_JAQWTM010000071.1 GCF_029242675.1 Flavobacterium sp. | reverse complement strand
TGTTCTTGCTTTATTATTTATTTTGTAACTACTGCGGTAGAGTATATTACTATTTAAAATCAGAATATAATTGATGTAAAAGTAACGCTCTCTTTTTGCTGTTTGTCCATCTTTCAATGGATTTATTAAGTAAGTAGGAGACTTCAGCATCTTAATTGTTTCGTCTTTCTATATGATATAAATTGTTCAATTTATGTATTTTTTTATTCGCTTGAAGCTGGTAATATCAGTTAATTTGCAGCTCTGTTATCTTTGTAGTCACTTTGTGTCTTAATTATCATTTAACTCTCTAATGCTGCTCTTTGTACGCGAAACATATTGCTTATCTGAATCGCTTTTAAAGTAGAATTTTCACTATGTTATTTTGTAGGTTTGATCAGTTATGTAAAAATTTTAACAACCTTATGTTTAGCCTGATATCAATCTTACTAATCTGCTGTAAATCTCTCTTTTTTTTGACCACAGAGAACAAAACAGCTTAGGATTTTGTTTTATTTTCAGCTGCAAAATCCTGTGTTATAATTGTACGTTTTGTAATTAAAATTTACCCGATACCTTTTTTTGTTGTTATGACTTCAAGTCAGTATTAATTATTTTAACGACATAGTTTGATCTGTAGAAACATAAAAAAATAAAAATGGGGATATAGACGAGCTAAGTCATTTGAAAAAAAAAATACTACTGATCGTAAATTATTATACTCTTTGTGCAGGATTGTTTTTTTATTTCACAAGGTATAGTTGTGAATTTTATTTGGAATAGCAAGCTTTGTTTACTTACAACTTAATCCCAAAAATAATAAGAAAGCATCTAATTTGAAAGCTTCACAGAACTCACTTACTATTTTTATATTCCCTCAGTATGTAAGGAAGAGTATATAAAATGCATCGAAAGTATTGGTTGAACCTCCAGATGTAAATTGTAATGTTTTGAGTTTTCGTACTTACCTTAAATGAATACGCATTTTAAGTGTGAATAGCATTTGTTAAAAATAAATACATATAGTTGCGTATATTATGTAGTAGCTTGTAAGCATCTATGAGGCAAACTAACAATTGATGTTACACCTATAATTTTTTTAAATTATTAATCTAATGCTTCAGCAACTTTATTTAACGTGCTCAGGGATATTGGTTTGGGTAAAAAATCCATAACCATTGGAAATTCTTTTATTTTCTCTAAGTCCTCAGGATCTATAGTTGAAGATAAAACGATAACTTTTATATCATGAAACTGTTCAAATGTTGGTTTGCTGAATTCCGCCAAAAACTCCCATCCGCCCATTATAGGCATATTTAAATCCAAGAAAATTAATTCAGGTACCGTTTTTTCTGCATTATTCAATAAGGTATGGAATAAATTGATTGCCTCTTCACCATTTTGCGCTGTGATAATTTGGTTCGAAAAGGCAGCTTTGCTGATTACTTTTTTGCAAAGCATTAGCGTTATAGGGTCATCATCTACAAACAAGATAGTATCTAGCATCGATATTATTTATGTGGAAATTTCATTACAAATTTGGTGCCTACATTAACTTCGCTTTCAATAGTAATTGTGCCGCCCATCGCTTCAACTTGAGATTTAACTAGATAAAGACCTAGCCCTTTACTATCAGGATAACTATGAAATTTTTGATAGAGTCCAAAGACTTTATCTTTATTTCGATCTAAATCTATTCCAATCCCGTTGTCTTTGAAAATGATCATTGTTTCCTCATTAACTAATGAAGCGCTAATTTCTATGATTAGTTGTGTATTAACAGACTTGTATTTAATTGAATTGGTTAGTAAATTGGTAATTATGCTTTCAATATAAGACTTATTTATTTCAAAATCGCTTTCTTTTTTAAAATCGGTTATTATATTGTGATTGATTGTATTTAATAAAATTTTTGTTTGAGTGCACACTTTTTCAAATACTTGCGCTATGGACACCTGCTCTTTTGCAATGTTAGGGGTTTCTTTGATCACCATCACTTTAGTTAAGTCATTAATAGTATCATTTAATAAATGTGTAGATGTGCTTAATCCGTTCAAAATGTCTTGTAACTCCTCATCATCGATTTTTATGTCCTCAACCAGGTTTAAGAGTCCAGTTAAATTAGATAGAGGAGCGCGTAAATTGTGAGAAGTGATGTAAGAGAACTGTTTTAGATCGGTATTTTTCTTAGTTAGTTCTGTTATCAATTGTTCTTTTTCTCTTTCCTGATTTTTGCTGTCAGTTACATCTTTTTGTATAGAGATCCAGTGCGAAAGTTGTTCTTCATTATTGAAAATAGGAATCATGGTAAAGCGAAGCCAAAATTCTTTTCCGTCTCTTTTATAACATATCATTTCGAGTATGTTTTCTTGCTGATTGCGTATGGAATTAATCATTTCTGAAATAGCTTCAGGATTTGTTTTCGATCCTTTAAAAATATCAGGTGATTGCCCAATAATTTCAAAAGCTTGATAACCAGTCATCAGTGAAAATGCCGGATTAACATATACTATTTTGGGGAGTTGATCCTCGTTAAAATCAGCTTCGGTTATGATTATAGAATCTTTTGTTTGCAAAATAACCGTCTCTAGCAATCGCAATCGAATTTCTTCTTCTTTTTGTTTTGTGATGTCTTGAATGGCTCCAATCATTCGAATAGGTTTGCCAAATTTATCTTTTATTATAAATCCTTTGTCTAAAACATATTTGTAAGTACCATCAGCACATTTAAAGCGATATTCATCTTGCCATTTATCTGTTTTTTCTTCTAAGAATGAGTATAGTTTTATCGACATGCGTATGCTATCTTCTGCGTGGATATTGTCAAACCACCAAGCAGATCCGTCGCCTATCTGACTTTTATTATATCCAAAAATTGTCTCGATTCCTATGCTCCATTGTAATTTATCGCTTTGAATATTCCAGTCGCGTATAATGTCGCTAGTAGCTTTAGCAACAATATCATATCGATCATTTGATTCTTTTATTTCTTCGTTTGTTTTTTGAAGTGCATTTACGTAGCTAATGTTGCGCTTGTCATTCTTAGCAAGAATAAATCTAAAAGCAGCTGCAGTCAATGTAATAAGTAAAATATCTTTGATGAAGTTATACGCTTGAAAGTTAAGTGTATCAGAATAACGAACGAATGTTTTATGAAAAATTATAGCAGCAAATAATGCAATCAGCAAGTAAATAAGTGCTATTCGTGTGGATTTATTTTTCATTATCCAAATGTAATTAATTTAAGTTAAATATAAATAGTCTGAATTTTTATTTTCAAATGATAGTTGTTTTGATGTGATCTGTTCCTAATTCGTTAAGTATATGTAAAGTATTGGATAAATATTTGTTTTATCAAAATAAAGTGTACCTTTGCACTCATTAAAAATCACAGATGGAATCTATTAGAAACATTGCAATTATTGCCCACGTCG
>NZ_JAQWTM010000067.1 GCF_029242675.1 Flavobacterium sp. | reverse complement strand
GTCAAATTTCTTAGCTACTTTCACCAATTCGGGTAGTCGAGCCATAGAACCATCTTCATTCATTATTTCAACAATGACCCCAGCAGACTTAAATCCTGCTAATCTTGCAAAATCAATAGCAGCCTCTGTATGACCTGTTCTACGCAAAACACCACCTTGCTTAGCAATCAACGGAAAAATATGCCCAGGCCGTGCTAAATCATGTGGTTTAGTTGTTGCATCTACTAGCGAAAGTACTGTAGCAGCACGATCAGCTGCAGAAATACCGGTTGTTACTCCTTTACCCTTTAAGTCTACGGAAACCGTAAAGGCAGTCTCCATAGGGTCCGTGTTATTGCTAACCATAACATGTAAACCTAATTCTTTACAACGCGATTCAGTTAAAGGTGCACATATTAAACCACGACCGTGTGTTGCCATAAAGTTGATCATTTCAGGAGTCACTTTCTCAGCAGCAGCTAGAAAATCTCCCTCGTTTTCACGATCTTCATCATCAACTACAATAATTATCTTTCCTTGACGGATATCTTCTATAGCTTCCTCAATTGTATTGAGTATTATTTTATCTTTAGACATTTTGTTATTTTTTTTTAAAGCGTACTAATTTTTTAAATATTTTTTGGATCGGAGTTAAAATAACATCCATATTGATTAATCCAATATCATTTGTGGCTCTGTAGGTTAGCAGCAATGCAAGAGGCGTTAAAACTATCGACGACAACCAAGAACCTAAAAAGGGTGATAATCCATTTTCCTGTGAAATTCTTTTACCAAAAGTGTTTATAAAATGAAAAGAAATGAAAATCAACACAGCGAAAATAATTGGAAGACCAAGTCCGCCCTTTTTTATAATCGCACCCAAAGGAGCTCCAATAAAAAACATCATAATACAAGCATAAGCTATTACAAATTTATCATAAAAAGCCAAGATATGATTATTGATGTTTTTTTGTTTATTTTCTAAATTAACTTTAGTTGCATCCACTGAATAACTTGTACTCAGCATATTGCTGTGTGTTATCGTTAAAATCGCCAATTGTTCTTCTTTGGTATATAAAGATAAAATGTCCTTAGGCTGCTTATCTTTAAATTTCCCTTTTTTCAACGGCACAATGGTAGCAATACCTGTTCGAAAATTGTTGTTTTCTGAAAAAGAAAGTACTTCCGTTTTCATATTTTTTTGCAAAGAGTCCAGCGTATAATTCAACTCTGTAATAGTAAGCATCGTATTAGAACTATTGCTATTATTTTCGTCAACATCTACTTTATTAAGCTCTGACAAATCAATATTTAAGGTGTATTTTTTAAAAGAGCTTCGAGCAAAAGGCATTTTCACTCTATCTTCATATTTTTGCGGAACTACATCTTCATAGTAATTACCATCATTAAGGACAAGCTGCAAATTGTTCGAACTTTCATTACTAATCAGTTCCCCATTTTTTGCTTTTATGACTGTTTTACTTCCGTCTCCAATATTTGATTTTTTATGAATAGTAACTCCGGTCAAATAACTCCCTTTGTCGCCTGATTTTTTATTTACTTTGATATTGTAGACACCTACATCGCTAAACTGACCTTCTGAAATTGCCAATGCAGGTTGAACTTGCGCTATATTTCGTCTGAAATTAATAAATTTATATTCCGCGTAAGGAATCACGTTATTAGCAAAAAAAAACGCAACAATACTAAGAAGTAAAATAAAAACTGTTAGACTTCGCATGGCTCTTTGAAGAGAAATACCCGACGATTTAATTGCTGCAAATTCATAATTTTCAGCAAGGTTACCAAAAGTCATTATGGACGCTAGCAAGATAGATAGAGGAAGTACCAATGGTATAATCCTAGGCATTGAAAAAAGCAAAAACTTTATAATCATGAAAAGATCAAGATCCTTTCCTGCCAGCTCAGCTATGAATAACCAAATAGTTTGAAGAATGAATATAAAAAACAAGATTACAAATACCGTACCAAATGTAATCAAGAATGTTTTTAATAAGTATTTGTCTAGAATTTTCACTGATGAAATTAATCTAATTTATTGATGTAGTAATTGGAGTATTTACTTTCCACAAAAGTAAATTGATTTTTTGACAAAGGTTGATTGGTTTTGAAAGAATTAACGGTTAAAGTGGTTTTAGTACCATTTTTACCCATTTCTATCAAATTGTATATATGTTTGGTTTGAACATCAATTCCTAATAAGATTAGTTTTCTCTGATCTTTAGCACTATTTGGTACTAATTTAATATATTGGATTTTTCTTCCTCTCACATCTTGCACCTTATCCATATAGTACTTGTAACCATTATTAAAAAAAGTCAGCATCTTAGAAGGCGTAATCGCATTATCGTCATTTTCATTCACACTTGAAACGGTTACTTCTTCATCCTCTGGTACAATCGTATAAGACTTTCTACCATCAAAAATCTTAGTCACTCCCATGAAGTTCAAGACGTATTGATTGCCTTTTAAAATAACATTTCCCTTACTATCTTGGTTGATATTTTCCTTCGCGTTATTAAGCGTATATTTAAAGTCAATTACAATATTGTTGTAGCTTCTTACCTTGGTAGTCACTTGATCTAATAGCGATTTAGCTTGTTTATCTTGTGCTTGAATGGAGAAACTAAAAATAAAAATTAATGTAATTTGGATAACTTTTTTCATGATTTTAATTATTTTGTTCATTATTGAAAAATTGATCAAGAGCACTTAAATCTAAGATATTCACAGATCGCGCTTTACTTCCTTCAAAAGGACCTACAATTCCTGCCGCTTCTAATTGATCAATTAATCGACCCGCTCTATTGTACCCTAATTTAAGTTTTCTTTGAAGTAAAGATGCTGAACCTTGCTGAGCATTTACAATAATCTCGGCTGCTTCTCTAAACAAAGTATCTCTTTCTGAAATATCTATATCAAGATTGATGCCACTATCCTCGCCAACAAATTCAGGTAACAAATAAGCAGTCGCATACGCTTTTTGCGATCCAATAAAATCAGTGATTCGCTCTACTTCAGGTGTATCAATAAAGGCACACTGTACCCTAACAACATCGTTACCATTAGTATATAATAAATCTCCTCTACCTATCAGCTGATCAGCACCTTGAGTATCTAGAATAGTTCTTGAGTCAATTTTAGAAGTTACCCTAAAGGCAATTCGAGCCGGAAAGTTGGCCTTAATCAAACCTGTAATAACATTTACAGACGGTCTTTGCGTAGCAATAATAAGATGTATTCCTATCGCACGAGCCAATTGCGCTAAACGGGCAATTGGAACTTCAACTTCCTTACCGGCAGTCATTATCAAATCTGCAAACTCATCAACAACTAAAATAATATAAGGTAAAAAACGATGTCCGTTTTCAGGATTTAGCTTTCTTGACTTAAACTTGTCATTATACTCTTTAATATTACGAACCATCGCATCCTTCAGTAAAGAATATCGATTGTCCATTTCTACACAAAGAGAATTTAAGGTATTTACAACTTTGGCATTATCAGTGATGATCGCATCCTCGACATCGGGTAATTTAGCTAGGTAATGTCTTTCTATTTTATTAAACAAAGTCAACTCAACCTTCTTAGGATCTACCAAAACAAATTTAACTTCGGCAGGATGTTTTTTATAGAGTAACGAAGTCAAAACAGCATTCAGTCCAACCGATTTACCTTGACCTGTTGCTCCTGCCATCAATAAGTGAGGCATTTTAGCTAAATCAACAACAAAGGTCTCATTAGAAATTGTTTTCCCTAAAGCTATGGGCAACTCCATTTCAGCCTCTTGAAACTTTGCTGATCCAATAACACTTTTCATCGAAACCATAGTAGGATTCTTGTTGGGAACTTCGATTCCAATTGTACCTTTTCCAGGAATAGGCGCAATAATTCTAATACCTAAAGCCGAAAGTGAAAGTGCAATATCATCCTCCAAACTTTTAATTTTAGAAATACGAATTCCAGCTTCTGGAACAATTTCATAAAGCGTTACAGATGGTCCAACAGTTGCTTTAATTTGGGCAATCTCTATTTTATAGTTACGAAGTGTATCTACAATTCTATTCTTATTTTCTTCTAGTTCTTCTTGATTGATAGTAATTCCTCCTGTAGAATATTCCTTTAAAAGATCAATTGTAGGGTATTTGTAATTAGACAAATCAAGGGTAGGATCAAACAAACCAAAATCGGAAACTAGTTTTGAAGCTAAATTTTCTTCAATAAAAACTTCTTCAGGAGCTGTTTCAACAACAAAAGAGTCTGTACTAGCAACTTCTACCTTAACTTTAGGAGCTTCTGGAACTGTTTTGAGGACAGGGTCCAAATTTATTTCTGAGGAATTACTTATTGTCGGTTTTAACGCTTCTTTATTAAGTTCGAATTTAGAACTACTATCATGCTTGTGAAGATCATCTTTCTGCTCTGATCCGTCATTTGCTACAGCAAACTCTTCCAAATTATAATTAACATTTTCTGAAGTAGGAATACCGGAGTTTTTCAAATCGGCTTTCAACTCTTTTTTAGTAGTTTCAAAAAACTGTTGAATTTTCTCTGGAGAAATCTTGATTTTAAAAACCAAATAAATAATTATCCCAAACAACAACACCAATAGCGTACCTGTTTTACCCAAATAGTCTTGTAAAAACAAGTTTAACTCATATCCTACAACCCCACCCAATTCAGGTATAGAACTAGCGAAAAATCCAAATAAAACCGAAACAACTACTAAAGCAAAAAGATCCCAAAACCAAATTCCCTTTAATTTTTTTGGAGCAATTCCAACCATTAAATAAATACCACTTAAAAAGAATAAGCGAACAAATAAAAAAGATGCTAAACCAAAACCTTGGTAAACTACAAGATGAGAAACGTAAGCCCCCATCTTTCCCAACCAATTCTCAACCGCTTCATTGCGATCACCAAATTCATAAACAGAATTTTGATCTAGTTGACCATGTATATAAAAAGAAACAAAAGAAACCAATAGCGCAACAGAAAATAAAACAAGTAAGGCACCACAAACCAACTTATGCTGTTTTGTAAATTCCCATGATTTTATAGTCTTTGATGTAACACCGTTACCCTTCTTTAAAGGTTCCTTCTTTACTGATTTTGCCATTATTTATTTCTGGATCTTCTAAATGCCTCTGATATAGGGCACGTATATAATTAAACCAATTACAATTGCTGTCATTGCTGCAAAAAATACTGCACCAGCTGCTATATCTTTAATAAACCCAATTCGTTCGTGATAATCTGGGTGAATAAAATCTGCGATTTTTTCAATAGCTGTATTTAACCCCTCAACGCTCATTACCAAACCTATTGCTAAAGTTTGAAACAGCCACTGAGTAGGAGTAATATTAAAATAAAAACCTGCAATACAAACTAAAACTCCAAGCGAAAATTGAACCATGACACTATGCTCAGTAGTAATCAATTTCAAAGCTCCCTTATAAGCATAGCTTACGCTTTTTAATCTTCCTTTAAAAAAAGAATTATCTTTTTGAAATTCCATTAAAGAAAAATTAAAGTACTGCTAAAGCAGCTTCATAATTAGGTTCATCAGCAATTTCACCAACCTGCTCAGTATACAATACGGTACCATCAGCATCGGTTACGATAAGAGCTCTTGAATGCAAACCAGCCAAAGGACCATCTACAATTTCTAAACCATTTTTCTTTCCAAAACTACCGTTATTGAAATCAGATAGATTAACTACGTTTTCAATACCCTCAGCACCACAAAATCGTTTTTGTGCGAATGGTAAATCCCTAGATACGCATAAAACTACAGTATTATCTAAGTTAGCCGCCTTTTCATTAAACTTTCTAACTGATGCCGCACAAGTACCAGTATCAATACTAGGAAAAATATTAAAAACAAGCTTTTTGCCTTCAAAAGAGTGCAACGTCGCTACTGAAAGATCAGCTTGAATTAATTCAAAATCAGCCAAACGTGTACCAACCTCTGGTAAAACTCCTACTGTATGTATTGGATTTCCTCCTAATGTAATTGCTGCCATAATGTGTTTTTTTAATGAGGTTCAAAAGTATGAAATTTATTTAAGAATTAAGTTTGAGTTGGAACAAAATAGTCCGTCAATACATAAAAAGCCTACTAAAAATAACAATCGAAATAGTTAAAAAAAGATATAATGCTTATTAATAAAATAATTAGCAATGTCTAGCTAAAAGTAAAAATCAGCAAAAAGTAAAATTATTACAACACAAAAACTCTCGTATTAACTGCCAGACCTTCCTTGTATATAGCGTTAATAGTAAAAAACATACCGAGCTAACTATTATTTGAAACACTTATTAACTAGCATTTCATAACATGATTTATAGTAATACAATCATAATTAGCAAGTTAGAACTATTGCCGAAATAATAACAACATCACTATTTTACATAAATTTGACATATCCAACTTTCTATGGCCTGCCGCTACTTCCACTACGTTCCAGCACCGCCGGGCTATACGTTACAATCTTTTTCGCGGCTAAAAAAAGCCTCAAAAAAGGATTTTCACTACTATCCCTCAGGCAAAAAATGAGTTTTCATAAGAAAAACTATTATAAAACAAAAAACCCTGATTCGATTGAATCAGGGTTTTTATAAAGAAAGGCGACGACATACTCTCCCACATAACTGCAGTACCATCTGCGCAGGCGGGCTTAACTA
>NZ_JAQWTM010000049.1 GCF_029242675.1 Flavobacterium sp. | reverse complement strand
ATAACAAGGTTTTGAAAGCGTTTTTCACTTGGCTCCCTCTGGTGCTCGTTTGCAACGATGACCTACTTACTTAAACACCGAAAACAGAGTGTTTGCAACGCGTGTTATTTAAACAAGTTACCATAAAGGTTCCACATTTACGTTACAAAAAACAGTATTTTCCTCTTCATAATTTCTATAGCTACTATTTACAAAGTCTCTTTCATGAAATACAATTTCTGCATCAACTGGATTATAATGAATGTAATTTACTCGTTGTTCCATTTTTTCCAGAGTGTCTAAGATAACAGGGTGAAAACCATCTTTCCATAATTTATAATTTGTAGCCCTTCCTGATTTCTGAGCTTCATAACTAAATTTTTTTAACAACCATTCTCTTCTGCTTTCTGGATGTTCTTGTATTGCGGCTATTAATTTTTTAGAGGTATACTTCTTAAAATCACGTATCACATTTTGCAGCTCCCCATCAAATGCAGTAACTATTAAATGAATATGACTTGTCATATAAACATAGGCATGCACACTCAATCCTTTTTCTTTAATACAATAATTCAACGATTCATCTAAGATATTACAATATACGGGACGTGTAAATAAATCAACCCAATCAATAACAGTAATGGTAATAAAAGTAGGTACCGTACTGTCAATAACTTTGTATTTCTCAGACATTTTTTTAATCAAATGTATTAATTTTAAAAGAAAAGCAATAAAAAAAACAGGAATATACTTGTTTAAAGTTTCTCCTGTTTTAGTTTGCCGCGTTACAAACGCTCTATTTTATCTTTCTATGTAAGTAGGTACTCGATGCAATCGAGCACCAGAATTAAGGATAAACGAGCGCCAGATGGGTAGATAACAAGGTTTTGAAAGCGTTTTTCACTTAGCTCCCTCTGGTGCTCGTTTGCAACGAGTACCTACTTACTTAAACACCGAAAATAGAGCGTTTGCAACGCGTGTTATTTAAACAAGTTACCATAAAGGTTCCACATTTACGTTACAAAAAATAGTATTTTCCTCTTCATAATTTCTATAGCTGCTATTTACAAAGTCTCTTTCATGAAATACAATTTCTGCTTCAACTGGATTATAATGAATGTAATTTACTCGTTGTTCTATTTTTTCCAGAGTGTCTAAGATAACAGGGTGAAAACCATCTTTCCATAATTTATAATTTTTAGCCCTTCCTGATTTCTGAGCTTCATAACTAAATTTTTTTAATAACCAATCTCTTCTGCTTTCTGGAAGTACTTGTATTGCGGCTATTAATTTTTTAGAGGTATACTTCTTAAAATCACGTATCACATTTTGCAGCTCCACATCAAATGCAGTAACTATTAAATGAATATGACTTGTCATATAAACATAGGCATGCACACTCAATCCTTTTTATTTAATACAATAATTCAACGATTCATCTAAGATATTACAATATACGGGACGTGTAAATAAATCAACCCAATCAATAACAGTAATGGTAATAAAAGTAGGTACCATACTGTCAATAACTTTGTATTTCTCAGACATTTTTTTAATTAAATGTATTAATTTTAAAAGAAAAGCAATGAAAAAAACAGGAATATACTTGTTTAAAGTTTCTCCTGTTTTAGTTTGCCGCGTTACAAACGCTCTATTTTATCTTTTTATGTAAGTAGGTACTCGATGCAATCGAGCACCAGAAT
>NZ_JAQWTM010000036.1 GCF_029242675.1 Flavobacterium sp. | reverse complement strand
AAATATTATCCTTGAAAAATCCGCTTCCATTTTGCTCTTGGTTATGACCAATATTCCAATGTGCTACAATTCGATTATTCTCATCAAGAGAAAGAGTGAGTTTTCCTTTGTAAGTTGGAACATCACTACTGTCTTGATTGCTACCTTCAATAAGGTATTCGCCTACTAAATCTTGTATTGTCACAATGGAGGTGTTTTATATTTTTCTATTTCCCGATACAGAAAATAAGTTTTCTTACTTTAAAAGGGCTCCCGTCTTCAGTGGTACAATTATGGTACAATTTAAAGCAAATTCTCGCAAAATAAAACAAAGTATCCTTATAGAGTTAACAAAACTCATGGGAATTGTTTAGTGCAAAAATAGTAGAAATTTTGAATAAAACATATTTAAAATTTATAAAAGCAGTAGTCCTGATTATAATATATTAAAGATTAAATAGGGAAGTTTTTAAACAGTTAAAAAAGGTCAAAAATCTTAACTTATTCAATATTTTTGACCTTTTTTCAATTTTGCTTTTCATTTCTTTATAAGTTTTTACCCGACCAGGCTTAATGAAGCTGATAACTTAATTGGTTATGTAATACAAAAAAGCCCATTTTGTAGAAATTGGTTTTACCTTGTGGCACCTAAAGGACAGATTTCACACCATTTATGGAGGATTTGAAGAGATTGGCTTACTACAAGTAGGAGCTATCTTATATGTCTTCAGTATTTTGGTTTGGATGTCCTGTTGGGGATTCATGTAAAATTCTATTTAGCTTATACATGATTTTGTAATAAAATGTAATCTAATAAATTGTAATTTTATTTACTTAAGTAAAAGAGACAATCTTAACTTTTTGTGGTAAATGATGTATCAGCTTCAATTTGATTAAATATATTTTATGCCTACTTAAAGTTGTTTTTTATTATTTGTAAATACATTTATTTGAATAATTATTTAGTTAAACTAGGTTTTGAAAAAAATATTATTTTCCGAATTAATGAAACGATACTTCAAAACAAATGTGCAGAATACGGAAAAAATAATATAAAGGCTGGTGTAAGAACTGTTGTCTTTCAATAGATTTTTACATAATCAGTGGAGGACAAATGGCGAATTTTTTTTGGAAGTTAAGAGCATTTAATAAATATTTCTATAATAAAACATACTAAATCTTTAACTGTAAAGATTATCAGTTATTATGAATCTGCTCCAATTTGTCAGTAAAATTAATCATTTCAATCAAATCATTTGTTTCTTCCATTATCCAATCGTTTGAAGTGATTAATTCTATGATTAGTGTTTTTTCCAGTTCGGAATAGAAAGAAGGATCTAGATTAGATAATAAATGAGATTCTTTTTTAAATTTCCAATGACTTTCATGTTCAGTTTTAACAATGCTTTTTCTAGGGCCATTTGGATACAGCAGACGGATATCAGGTATTTTTCTTTTTACTAATTGATAAATCATTAAGCCATCATAATCCCAGTCACAGGAATAAAAGATTGGTAACTTAATTTCACCTACATAATTAAGCTTATCTATATTCTTACCACCTGCATACCAGAGTTCCAAATGATGTTTTCTAGGTTTAGAAGGGCGTTTTAAAAAATCTAGATTTTCACAAAGCACAATTTTATTTGGCTGGTGGCTTTGTAATACATATTTGTATTGTTGATCCTTGTCATTAGCAAGTTCAGCAATTCCCAAAATACCTTTTACAGCACTTATTAGGCTCTCTGATTTTTCTAAATACTTTTCATTTTTGAAAAACATTTGCGACACACCTCTAACAGTTTCTTCTGCCTGGATTATTTCATCTCTTATTGGGATTAAATCGCCATTGATCATTCCTTTTTCAAGCCCCAAAAGAATATTTATATCATATTCTTGAATTCGCAATTGCGGCTTAAGCAAGCCATTTTTATCTAGAAATTTATAATATTCTAAATATTTATTTAAATGACTATGTTGGTAATAGTTGTCAAAACCATCCCCTTTTACAATTGTATTTACACCTTCTTTTAATTCACCTGTTTGTTGTAAAAGAAATAAGAAATGACTATCTTTCATCAGGCTTTCCCTTTTTTTAGTCGCACCAGATTCGTAAATTTCATGAAGTGCTTTCAGTGCTATCCAATTCATTGAGATTTTTTGTTAAGATATGTTAGTAGATCTTCTTTATCAGCGTTTGTTTTAAAATAACTCGCCGGCATCGGGTAGTTAATATCCGGATCATTTCTTCCTGGTAAAAGGTGGTGAAGATACCAACCAGCTGTTGCATCAGCTCCAAATGGCTTTGGAGTCATTGTAATAATTTGATAGCCAAATTCCTTTGCGATAGCAGGGAAATTATTAAAATTGGTTTTGTCCAGATTTGCAGTTTCTTCTAATATGATGAAACGGATTCCATTACGATTTTGGGACTGAACTTTTGATAATCTCCCAATACCTAAGAGTACTTTTGCAGTATAGGTTTCCCCGGTACTGCCTGAGACTTCTTTTCCATTCTCATCAGTAAGTCCGGCATCAAGAGTAAAGTATGTTTTAGGATCAAGAAGGTCTCTAAATGCAATCTTTTTTTTGTAACCAGCGGCTGTCTTAAAAAAGTCTTCTACAAACACGTCTACAGATTCACCCATGGGAAGTTCCCCTGGTTTATACAAATGTTGAGATTGGCTTTGTAATTGATTTATCCATTCTATTGGGATATCTCCACTGGGAATAAAATCAACTTGAAAGAAGTATTTATTGCTGATGGTTTTACCTTTAAAAAATAAATTTAAATCACGAACTTGTGTTCGGTATTCTTCATATTTTGTTTTTGTTCGTATAAATATTTTTAGCATGGTCTCGTGAATTGAGTCTATCAGCTTATGTCTCGACCTATTAGCTGTTTGAAGCTCTTCTGAGATTTGATCATGAAATCTAATTCTGCCACCAAGTAAAGCCCTCTCCAAAAGAGGAAAGCTATAACGGCCTTCTGATATTTCTGTTGCAATCTCGATGTTATTGCCATCGGCAGTTTCACGAAAAAGTTTGCAAGAAGCGAGATACTGACTTTGATAGTTCCGCATTGCATCCTCATATTCTTTTTTTAATTCACGAAGTTTTTCTTCGTAGATTTCCGGTAAAGATTCTGTTAGAAGTTCGGGGTAAAGCGCTTCTAGTGCTGTATAATCTTCTAAATATATTTCCATTGCACGAGTGGCATACGTTTTTCTCCCATCTGCCTGCTGTTTCAAAGCCGGCATACTGATTTCTCTCATTGCAGTTTCAGTAGCGCTATCATTGTTATACAATAACTGGAATTTTTCTGATCTTTTCTTCCAACATGAAAACTTAGTGTTTTCTATATTAAGTATAGTTTGGATATCTGTAGCAGGATCAATACCTTCTTGTAACAGTTGCTCATTTACCTGGCACCGTAAATCTTCAGATTCTTTTTTAAGAGCATCAATTTTACCATCGATTTGCAAGACAAGCTGGGCGGTAATAGCAAAATCTGTAGCAATTACATAATCATACAGACGTTTATCCAAACCTACTAAAATTTCAACATCTTTACAATCTTGACCCTTTTCAAAAAACTGCAACTGTACTAGTTCTGCTCTGGCAGCACTAATTAATATTTCATTATTTGCCAAAAGTTCAGAAATTGCTTTACTGCGTAATTCAGGATTTCCTAAAACCGGGTCATTTTTTAAATTAGGAATAAAAATGTTTAGGTCATCTATACTAAGCCAATACCCATTTAATTTATCATCTTTGACTATGTGGTTCTCATTAAAAAATTGAAAACCTTTTGCGTAATACGGATAACCGATGTTTTCTGGTTTTTGCCAGTGCGTTCGTATAAAGTGAAATAAAACTGCTTCCTGGGCAATTGATATTGTTCTGTCCGACTTCATTATCTGAGCAATGAGAGATTTTTCATTCGAATCTCTAAATAATTTGCTGATTAAATTTAGATAATCAATTTCTCCATTTAGTTTTATTTTTCTGTTTTGGATTAACTCCTTTTGAAAATCAATTTGTTTATCTATAGCAGCAATGGATTTATATTGTTGGTAAACAGGTATAAAGGTTTGGCAACGTCTTACAACCTCGCTATCTTGGTAGTTATCAATTAAAAACTTGCTGTTAAATTCTTCTGTTATAGAAGGTAAATTTTCAATTGTTAA
>NZ_JAQWTM010000025.1 GCF_029242675.1 Flavobacterium sp. | reverse complement strand
TATTAGGGACCACTGTGTATGCTCCAGAATCGTTACGTGGAGAAAGGACAGAAGGAATATTTAAGGCATTAAACAATACAGATCCTAACCCATTTTCACTTAAACTTTTACGATTAAAGTAAGTATAAATTACGTTTGTTTTCAGCTTTAACTTTTCACTTACATCAGCAGTTAACGAGACTCTCGCCGTATTTCTTAAGAAACCTGATTTTTGTTCTCCTACGATTCCTTCTTGATCTAAATGTGAACCACTTACTGCATAAGTCACTTTATCAGATCCTCCAGAAATAGATATATCGTGATTGATGATAGGCACACTATTGCTAATTACTTCATCTTGCCAATTTGTTCCTTTTCCTAATCCTGTCACATCATTATAAGGTAATGCAGCTCCACCGTTTGCGTAACTTTCATTTAGTAAAAGCCCGTATTCAGTAGCATTTAAGAGGTTTAATTTTTTTGATGCTTCTTGAAATCCTACATAAGTATTGTAAGAGATTCTTGCTTTAGCATTTTTCTTCCCTGATTTGGTTGTCACCAAAATTACTCCATTGGCACCTATTGTTCCATATATAGCTGCTTGAGCATCTTTTAACACGGTAATAGATTCAATATCATTTGGGTTAAGCAACCCTAGTTCTCCTACATATCCATCGATTATAGTAGTAGGTCTGTTTTCACCGTTTGTAGCAATACCTCTAATACGTATATCTAGAGCCGCTCCAGGTGATCCTGACTGTGTTGTAACATTGACACCAGAAACCGTTCCTTGCAAAGCTTGCTCTATTTTAACAGGCTTTAAAATTTCAAGCGTTTTATTATCCACTACAGATACTGCTCCAGTTACTTCTCTACGTTTTTGAGAACCGTAACCTATAACTACAACTTCATCTAAAGTTTTTGAATCTTCTTCCAGAGAAACTGCCAACTTTCCGTTTGAGCCGTTTACTTTATATTCGAAATTTTTATAACCAATATAAGAGACTACCAAAGTCGCCCCTGATGAAATACCTTTTAATGTGAAGGCTCCATCAAAATCGGTTACTGTTCCAGTAGTGGTATTCTTTACTTGGATATTTGCTCCTGGGATTGGTAAGCCAGTTGCTTTCTCTTTCACTATACCCTCGACAATTACACTTTGAGAAAAACCAAAGGTCGAGAACAAAAGGAAGATGATCAATAGATAGTTTGATTTCATAATTTGTATTTTTTGTGAATGATAAAATTAATAATAGAACAATAAACTATTACTAAAAACAACCTCTACAAAAAACATACAATGCAAAAAAAACAACTTTTAATTCATAATATTATAATAAAGCAGCAAATACTAGCTGTTAATAGAATGTTAACTGGCAATACAATTACAAGTGAGACAGTACGATAACGTTAATGCTGTGGTAATGTATAGGTAAATGAAGTGCTTGCAGTTAAACCTATACAGATAAAATGTATTCAGATAGCCCTTGTTCATGCGCTAATTCCATTTTTTTACGCAATCGATATCTCTTAATCTCAACACTTCGTACCGAAATATTTAACATTGGTGCTATTTCCTTCGACGTTAAATTCAATCTTAAGTACGCACACAATCTTAAATCATTAGAAGTTAATGATGGATGCAGTTCCTTTATCTTTTTAAAGAAGTCTTTATCTTTACTTTCAAAAGCATCTTTGAATACGCTCCAAGAATCAGTACCTGTTATGTTTTTATTGATTGTTGTAATAACTGATTTTATGCTTCTATTCTCCTCAGTGTTTGTTTTTTTCAAATCCTCTTTGATGATTTCGAGTAACTCATTTTTACTATTTAAATCCATTGTAGAAGCTGCCAGCTCTCTGCTTTTTATGTCGACATCTTGAGTAAGTTGCTCATTGCGTAAATGCATTAATTGCTGTTGGTTTTCCAACTCTTTAATTTCGAGTAAAAGATTATTCTCCTCTATTAATTTCTCTTCTTTCTCTATGTAATAACTTTTATACTTTTTATGTACGATTCGTGCAATTATGAGTAGTATTATAAAGTAGCAAAAAACAGCTAGATTCGTAAAATACCACGGTTTCAAAATTGTGAAATTATAAACAATAGTATTTTGTAATGCTAAATTTGCAAAACGTGCTTTTACTTTAAAAACATAATTTCCAGAAGGTAAATTCTTAAAACTAACATTAGATTTTGCGTTCCAGTCACTCCACTCCTCCTGAAAGCCCTCTAATACGTATTGAAATTCAGCACTGATATACTTATTGTATTCTGGAACAGTATAATTAAAGGTAATATTGTTATCATTTGCTTTGAATGAACCTTGGGTATTTAGACCTGCATATTGTGGCTCACCGTTTATTGTGCTAGTAACCGCAGCAGTTAATAAGACCTTATAGTCATTAAAACTCAGATCATTTATATTCATAATATAATACCCATCTGTAGTACCAAATAAATAGTCATATGTTGAA
>NZ_JAQWTM010000009.1 GCF_029242675.1 Flavobacterium sp. | reverse complement strand
TATACTAAACCGTACCAATGGCGTTTTAATGGTGTGGTTATTTTTGCCATCTCTCTCTCAATATTTGCAGCCTTGAGGCCGTATTTATTAAAGCAAACGGTAGATGGGTACATACAAACAGAGGACGCAAACGGTCTATTGTTGTACATCACTTTAATGGGGATTGTGTTACTTTTTGAGGTTTTCTCACAGTTTTACTTTGTATTTTGGGCTAACTGGCTTGGACAAGATATTGTTAAGGATATTCGAATAAAACTCTTTAGTCACATTCTAAGTTTTAGGATGAAATACTTTGACCTTGTTCCGGTGGGACAGCTGGTAACGAGATCAGTATCTGATATTGAATCGATAGCCCGTATTTTTAGTCAAGGGTTATTCATGATTATCAGTGACCTAATGAAGATGTTTGTGGTGCTAATTTTTATGTTCTACATGAACTGGAAATTGACATGGATTGTAATTATCGCTATGCCAATCTTAGTTGTAATTACAAGAGTATTTCAACGTAAAATGCAAGTTGCCTTTGAAGAAGTTCGAAACCAAATTGCAAATATGAACTCTTTTGTTCAGGAACGTGTAACTGGAATGAAAATCGTACAACTCTTTAACAGAGAAGACATAGAGGCTGATAAGTTTAAAGAGATTAACGACAAGCATAAAAAAGCATGGATAAAAACGATTTTATACAACTCTATCTTTTTCCCTATTGCCGATATTATTTCATCTTTAACTTTAGGATTTATAGTGCTTTACGGGGGAATTCGTATTTTAAATGGAGATAATTTTACCACTTTTGGAGATTTATTTTCATACACTATGTTTATAGGAATGCTATTCAATCCGCTACGTCAAATTGCTGATAAATTCAACGAAATGCAGTTGGGAATGATTGCCGCCAATCGTGTTTTTGAAATTATTGATACGCAAGACCAAATTCAAGATACAGGCATACTTGAAGCTCCTATTTTTAATGGAGATATTTCTTTTAAAGACGTACACTTTAGCTATATTGCTGATGAAGAGGTGATAAAAGGGATTAGTTTAGATGTTAAAGCAGGCCAAACTGTTGCCATTGTAGGATCTACAGGAGCTGGAAAGTCGACCATTATTAATTTATTGAATCGATTTTATGAGATTAATAGTGGTACTATTTTAATCGACGGTCAAAATATTGATGCCTACACTCTAGGATCTCTGCGCAAGCAAATTGCCGTTGTATTGCAAGACGTTTTCTTATTTGCAGACACTATCTACAGCAACATCACATTAAATAACCCTGAAATTACTAGAGAACAAGTTTTGGCTGCTGCCAAAGATATTGGGGTACACGATTTTATTATGAGCTTGCCAGATAATTACGATTTTGATGTTAAAGAACGTGGTGTTATGTTATCTTCTGGACAACGCCAATTAATTGCGTTTTTGAGAGCATATGTTAGTAACCCAAGCATCTTGATTCTTGATGAGGCAACGTCTTCGATAGATACATACTCAGAGGAATTAATACAACGAGCTACTGAAACTATCACCCAAGGGCGCACTTCAATTGTGATTGCACATCGTTTAGCAACGATTGTAAATGCAGATAAAATTGTAGTTATGGATCAAGGTTTAATCGTTGAACAAGGCACGCATCAAGAACTGCTAAACCTAGAAAATGGGTATTACAAAAATCTTTATGATTCGCAGTTTTCAGTT
>NZ_JAQWTM010000003.1 GCF_029242675.1 Flavobacterium sp. | reverse complement strand
CACGTATTTTATAGGTTTGCTTACAATTGATTTTTTTCCTTTTCGTAGAATTGTGTAGACCCCATTTTTCTCAGTGATAGTGCTGCTATCGTAAGCTTTGTTGTTTTTTTGTGAGATATAAATGCTTGATTGTAAAACATTATTTTTAAAAACGCCAATAAATGAGGTGCTTATTGTTGTTTTCCCTAAAAGAGAAATTACAGATTTACTATTAAGTTTATAGGTTGTTGTAGGTTCTTCAATCAATTTCGAAACAGTTAATTCACCAATAATATTTCCATTGACCGAAATATCATAAATGTGTTCCTGGTTTTGTGCATTAGTAAAAACGCAAAAGAATAATAAGACTAGCGTGTGTAAATACTTCATGAAAAACTATATTATATTCTTGACAATTTACTTCTTGACAAGTTGTTTTGGTATAACAATTTTACTTTGGAGCTAACCGTTACTTGAAGTACATTATAAAAAGTGATAGAAAGCTGTGTTTATTCTTTCGATAAAAAAGTAATATCTTCAATTAATTTTTGAATATCCTCTTTCTTAGTTCCGTCATAAAAACCGCGAACTCTTCTTTTAGTGTCTACTAAAACAAGGTTCTCAGTGTGTACCATATCATATAACTCTTCTGGTTTTCCTAGTTTCACGGCCAAGTATGATTTTCTAGCCATGGTGTAAATTTCTTTTTTATCACCAGTAACCAGGTTCCACTTTTTATCGTCGATGTCGTATTTTTTGGCATAAGCCTTAAGAACCGCAACATTATCATTCTCTGGAAAAACAGTATGCGACAAGAGCATAACTTTTGGATTGTCCTTGATTGCTTCTTGAACATCAAATAAGTTGGCTGTCATCTTTGGACAAATTGAGTTGCAAGTCGTAAAAAAGAAATCGGCAACATATATCTTGCCCTCATAATCTTTTTGAGTGACGGTCTTCCCATTTTGATTGGTGAAGGAAAAGTCAGCAATAGTATGGTATTTGCTAATGTATTGTACGGTGCTGTCGACTAATTCAGGATTGATATCACTAGGATTGAAAATAGGTAGTGTCTTTTCAGGTTTCAAAGCTGTATAGAACAAGAACAAGGTGATGATTGAAAATATAACGAAAACACCGATGAAAATACGGTACTTTTTAAGGATAGATTTCATATAAGATTAATTTGTACAAAAATACAAAACTGAATGTTTTATGAGGACATTTACACCCTTAGAATTTCGTTAATAATTTTATCATTAATTAGAAGTTTTATCAATAGCTTTGTAAAACTAAACAAATAAATTATAAACATGAAATTTAATTATAATAAGCCATTGCTTTTTGTGATTCCTGCAATCATAGGGTTTACAGAGATGCAAGCACAAAAAAAGGAAGTGACCGTTGAGCCAGGAATTAACACTACCTTCTTTGATAATACGGTGAAGCCGTCAGACAATTTTTTTAGGTATGTCAATGGAACTTGGTTGGACAAAACTGAAATCCCTAGTGATAGAACTTCGTGGGGAAGTTTTAACGAATTACTTAAAAAGACAGATGCTGATGCTTTGGCAATTTTGAAGGAAGCTTCTAAAAACCCAAAATACAAATCCGATACTGATCAGGGGAAGGCGATTAATTTGTACAGCACTATTCTAGATACAGTAGCTAGAAACAAGCAAGGTATTACGCCTTTAAAACCGTACTTAGCTAAGATTGATAAGGTTAAAAACGTTGAAGATTTACAAAAGCTGTTAATCGAAATGGAACCTATCGGTGGAATAGGTTTTTTTGGTGTTGGAGTAGGAGCTGATGATAAAAACAGTGATAAAAACTCTCTAAACCTTGGTGTAAGCGGATTGGGATTGCCTGATAAAGATTATTACACATCTGAAGAAAAAGACACAAAAGAAAAAAGAGAAAAATAC
>NZ_JAQWTM010000396.1 GCF_029242675.1 Flavobacterium sp. | reverse complement strand
GTAACATTGATTCCTTTGATATCCTTACCATTAGCTATTGTATCAGGGAATTCACTAATATCGGCCAGATCAAAGTTTTCGTAGGTACAATCTTCGATAGCATCGTTTTTAAATTTTTCAGTAAAATAGCCTCTTGAGAAGGAGTAACTAATATTACGACCTAATAATCCAAAGCGTTTTTTAATTTGTTCGATCATTCTACCTTTTTATATTTGGCTATATACGTTTGAACGGCTTTATTGGTCCATACCACTGGGAATAAGTCTTCAATAAGAACGAAATTCTCGAATTTTAAACGCAAACCATTGCTTAAATGAAATTTAGCTTTGGCGGTATCTTGCATCATAAAATAGATTCCGGCCAAGCGGTATTCGACTTCGTTTTCTTCAGGATAAAACTCTGTCGCTTGCAATAACGTTTGTATTGCGCTTTCAAATTCTCCCAAGAATTGCAGAATATCTACCCAAAACAACCAGGTGTCTAATTCGGTGTCACCAAATTCAACTGCTTTTCTGAAACCAAATTCGGCTTCCTCAAAAAAGTTCATTTGTTTATTGATGGTTGCATAGCGTTTCCAATACAGGCAATTTTGGTTATCAATGGCAAGTGCTTTATTTACATAAAACAACGCTTTTTGATAATTATTTTGGCGTACATAAAAGTCAGTAATGGCAATCCATCCTTTGTCAAGCAAAGGGTCTTCATGTACAGTTTGGTTGTAAAACTGTAAGGCAAGAGCAGTATTGCCTAGTTTTTCATGGCATTTTCCAATGCGCAATAACGCGTACGAAGTAGCGTCATCTAGCTCTATAGTTCGAGTGTAACTTTCAATAGCCTCTTCGTGGCGACCAAGTCGTTCGTAGGCTTTCGCTCTTTCCATGAAGGCACCTAAAAATTCATCATCAATCAGTGTTGCGTAGTCAAAGGCACGAATGGCATTTTCATAATCTTTTACACCATAATATAAGCGTCCCATTTGGTGCCAAGCAATCTCACTGTACGGGTTTTTATCGATATAGGTATTTAGAAAAGCAATGGCGTCTAAATTTTGATCTAAAAACTCATAACAGTACACTACATTATACAAAGCCGATTGGTCTTCTAAATCTTCCTCAAGGCATTTAATGAAGTTCTGTTTTGCTAATTCAAAATCATCCATGAACAAGTACTCCATGCCTATTAAATTATAAACATCAGCGTAATCATCCGTAAATTGTAGCGCTATTTTTAATAATTCAACCGCCTTTTCATGTTGGTCTCTTTTTGAACAAATATTAGCCTTTTGAATGTATATTTCTTCGTTATTAGGTTCAATTGCGTACAGTTCGTTTAAAAGCTTTTCGGCAATTTCTAATTTATCGTCATATACCAGCATCTCTACTTGTACCAGTTTTAGACCAGTAGATTTGGGATGTTGGTCAAGAGCTAATTTCAGGGCTTTTTTGGCTAGAGCGGCCTTTCCCATGTCGAGATAGTGAAGAATTATTTCTTCAAACTCTTCTGAGTCAAAAAAGAGTACTTTGTTGGTTTTCAACATAGACTCAAATTTGATTAGGGATTTGTTGTAATCTTCTTCTTCGTTGCTTAATTGCATACCTTGTTTTTTTGAATTTAGCCTACTTAAAGGTAGGTATCCTTACTATTTTTGAGAAGAAAAATTTTTATTGTTGTGAACAATTTAATTAACAATATTTTAAAGTCAATTGGTAGTGTTCAGCGTATTTATTTTTCAATCGTCATTAGGACTTCGTCCATCACTTCTATTATTATGGCGCAACCTTCTCTAATTTCTTCCTCAGAAATTGTTAATGGAGGAGTAATCCGAATGGCGCAACCTTCAAAAAGCAGCCAAAATAAAATAAGACCGCGGTCTTGGCATTTTAAAATAACTTCATTGGTAATATCAGGGCTACTAGTCATTGCTGCTAGCATTAGTCCTTTTCCTCTTATTTCTTCTATCAAAGGGTGTACCAAAAGAGATTTGAAAAGTTTTTCCTTTTCTATCGCTTGTTGCATTAGGTCAGTCTCGGTAATTTCCTGCAAGGTCGCAAGGCATGCTGCCGCAATGACAGGGTGTCCGCCAAAGGTTGTAATATGTCCTAACTTTGGATTATCACTTAGTAAATCCATCATTTCTGCCGATGCTGTAAAGGCACCAACAGGCATACCGCCGCCCATTCCTTTACCCATGGCTATAACATCAGGAACAACATCGTAGTTTTGGAAACCAAATAATTTTCCGGTTCGTCCAAAACCAGGTTGGATTTCATCTAAAATCATCAAGGCGCCTACTTCGGTACAGCGTGCTCGAACTTTCTTTAAAAAATCATTATGGGGTTGAATAAATCCTGCACCACCTTGAATGGTTTCCAATAAAACGCCAGCCGTTTTAGTAGTTATTTTTTCTAAATCAGCTTCGTTATTAAAGGTGATAAAATCGACATCAGGAATTAAAGGTCTGAAAATTTGCTTGCGTTCTTCAAATCCCATAACACTCATGGAGCCCATTGTGTTCCCGTGATAAGCGTTATGACAAGAGATTAATTGGCTGCGACCTGTAACGCGACGCGCTAGTTTTAGTGCGCCTTCGATAGCTTCGGTTCCTGAGTTAACCAGGTATGTTTTATCTAAAGGTGCCGGCAGAAGGGAAGCCATTAGTTTGCAATATTCTACTGCTGGACTTTGCGAATATTCTCCGTAGACCATTACATGCGAGTACTTGTCTAGTTGATCTTTTATCGCTTGGTTTACTCTAGGAGGTTGGTGCCCAAGCGTGCAAGCGGATACTCCTGCAACAAAATCGAGGTATTTTTTGTTGCTTGTGTCATAAATATACGAGCCTATCGCGTGTGAAACTTCCATTCCCAATGGGTATGGTGATGTTTGTGCTTGGTATTTTAAAAAATCGGTATTCAATTGTACTAAATTTAGGATTTTAGTGGTGCTTTTGCTTTAAGCAAATGCGTTGCTATTATTTAGGCTTTTTCTTCTTGTCATAGTCCGTAGTTTCTTTACGAACTTTCATTGGAGTATTTTTTTTGGCAGCCTCAATTTTTCCCTCTTTGATCAATTTATCATTGAGTTCGTTTTCTTCATCAGAGAAGATGTCGTCTTTGGATTTAATGCGTTCATCTCCTCGCCAGGCCAACCCTCGTAAAACCCTACCGGTTTCGGGTAATTCGGTTTCTGGAAAAATATCACCGTCAACTTGGTTGAAAAAGGTGATGGTTTCTATGTCTTTATTCTCAAAGATGAGGTTTATTTTACTACTCTTGTTTTTGTTGATTCCTATCAGTTCCTTGTCATCATTGCGCATAAAGTAAACTACTTCTGTGTTTTTAACAATATCTACATCATGCAGTTGTCCTTCCTTAAACTTACCATAAAGGTTGAGCCCTTTGACTTGATTGTAGCCTGTGCCTAAGGTGTCCCGCGAGACGAGAAAGGTGTTGTTCAGCACTTTTAAGGAATCTAGTTCTCTTGTTGTGTTATTACCAATTAAGTG
>NZ_JAQWTM010000391.1 GCF_029242675.1 Flavobacterium sp. | reverse complement strand
GTTAATTCCATCAGTGTCATTTTTACTTGATGACAACGTATAATTTAAGCGGTACGAATAATCATCAGTACCTCTTGTTTTTTGGTAATTCAAACTCATTGCATAGTACGTTGATTTCCCTTCGTTTTCACTTACAATTACGCTACGTGCTATTCCTGTAACTCTTTGACCATTGATCGTCGCACCACCATTTGAAATAGGAATTGGTCGAGAAGCATCTGCTTGAGCTTGTGTTCTAATAACCACATTAGTAGGATCGATAGGATATTCTGCGGCAGCGTTTAAATTACGCAAACGAGTTAAATTTTGCCCGCGATTGTGAACTAAATCTACAAAAAACATGCGCTCATCTGATAATTGCAATTGGTAACCTAGGGCAAATTCCTTTGTATAGGCATTTTTGTAACCATTTGGATTCAAGATTCGGCGCTCATTCGAAAATATATTTTCTCTTTGTCCTTGCAAATCAGTCGCTGATGGTCCTTGTAAATAATTAACACCAGATACAGTAGCTGCTAAGTTTCCGTTATAAGTTATTCTGTCAATATTGGTATCAGCTGGTAAAATTCCTAAACGCTTCAACTCTTGTAATTGCAACTTATAACTTTGAGAAGTAGTATTTTGCTGTAAAGCATCACTGTACAATGCATAATTTACTTTATCATAAGAGATCGCAAATCCACCACGCAAACTGCTGTCATTGTTAAGTTTGTAGTTAAAGTTAAAACGAGGCGCTAGGTTATTATAATCTCCCTTGTCGCTTCCTCCTTTTGATAAATTGTCATAATCATAACGCAAACCTAAAGTAAGATTCAATTTATTGGATACCGACCATAAGTCCTCTATATAAGCCGAATATATATCTTGATTGGTACCAAAAGAAGTTGGTCTTAATTCGACAATATAATTTAAAACTTGCACATCTTGCGGAATATCATTTACATTTAAAGCGCCACCTACTCCACTATTTTTAATGGCATCTATTTGACTTTGATTCAGTTTTACTCTATAATTCCCAACTGGATTTCCTCCGCCAAACAATTGATGATCAGCTCTTATAAAATTCAGTCCCGCTTTAAAAGTATGATTCTCTTTGTAATACTTTACTTTTTGTTGTAATTGTACCGTGTTTTCGAGAGCATCAAAAACATAACCTGGATTTCCTATCACCCCTAGTGTTTCGTCATTTACGCCCAAAACAGTTACTTGTGACGTATTAGGATTGAATGGTTTAGCATAATTCCATCTAAAACGGCTGTACTGCACATTACTTTCTCCTGAAAAATTCCCGAATTTATAGCTGTTTTTCAAAGCCAATAAAATACTATTACGGTCTTGGGTATTTCCTGCTGACGCAAAAGTAGAACCTCCTTCTAGTCCACCACCTTGGCGTTCAATAGCCACTCTACCTACGTTAGCACGCAAAGAAGAGTTGAAGTTTTGACTCCAAATTTGATCAATTTTAGTCGAAAAATAATCAAAAGTATTCGTTCCTCGAACCGTTTCAGTAACGCCTAATTGGGGTACATTCAGTAAATTATCTTTTATATCCGTTGTGTGCTCAAAATTCACGTAGTAAAACGTTTTGTCCTTGGTTATCGCACCACCAGCTCCTGCACCTACTTGATAACGCGCAAAACCATTTTTAACTTGATTTCCTGATAAATCTCTTTGAGCAAAACTAGACTTTCCGTCAATTGCTGGACCGGGTCTACTAACGAAAAATACTTCGCCAGTAGTTTCATTAGAACCAGATCGAGGCGTAATATTGATGATTCCACTTCCTGTTACTCCATATTCTGCTGAAAAGTTGCTTGTTAAAACCGTTACATCTTTTACAAATCCAGACGGAATGGCAAATTTTTGCCCTCCTAAAAAACGTTCATTATTATCTAAACCGTCAATTAAATACGAAGTGTATCCTGAGCTAGCTCCGTTGATACTCACATTAGCAGCTTCGGGAAAAAAACCAGTGGCTTGAGACACGTTAGGCAAGCGAAACAAAACTCTAGTAATATCGCGACCCTCAACGGGAATTTCTTGAATTTCGGCTGCTTTCATTTCAAAAGAAACTTCGGCATCACGACGATTAATTTGTGCTGTAGCTCCTTTGGTGATCACAACCTCATTTAATTCATTGGATTCTTTAGGCATTAATAATAAGGAAACTGATGGCGCTTGATTAGATCGAACGCTGATCAAATCCGACTTTTGAGCGGCGTAAACAGCTGTTCCTTCAAAAATTACTTGGTATCCATCTAAAGCAGGAACACCTCTAAAAGTAACTTTACCTTGGCTATTTGAAATTTGCTTTGCACTGCTGTTACGAGAGCTATTGACAAGCAAAACCTGTAAATCAGCTAGTGGTTTTTGTGTATTGAAATCGATAATTGAGACTGATACGTCTTCTTGAGCTACCCCAATTGTGGTGATGCTCAGCAATAAAAACAAGAAAAATTGTTTCATTTAAGTGTGTTTTTGAATTATAATTTTAAAAAAAAGGTTTGTAATTATTCTAAAACAGGTGAGCCTTTGTTAAAATTAAATCCAAGAACATTATAAGTGTATGCGGTATCGATAAATCGATTTAAGAATAATTGGTAAAATAGTAAAGACAATACGATGTCTTTAATTTTGCTTAAATAGGAAAGACCAATAGTAACTGTACTAAAATCAGCGAAGGAATTAAAATCTGATAAAGGCTTTAAAATAAAGGATTGCTCCGTTGATAATGCTTTTAATTGCTGAAATACTTTCGACGTTTTCCAATCTAAAGTGGCAAACAAATCTTTATTAAAAACACCTTTAGAAATTCCTATAAGATAAGCACCTCCTTTGTAATTGGGTCCCAAAACAAGTTCGTTATGGTCTAGCGAAGCGTTCGCTTTTTGAATAAGTGCTGCAGTTAGTCCCGGACTATCATTTCCTACGATAATTACCTTTTCAAATCCTTGATTGAAAACGGCTTCGAGAGCAGTACTTAGTTTCTCGCCAAAACTATTTCCTTCTTGGACAGTTTCATTAGAAATGAAGAAAGGTAGTTTTGTTTTATGAATCGTTTGTAAAACTTTTTGATTCATTTTACTCCACAACAAGTCATTCTGCTTCTTACTATGAGCAATTGGTTTTACCGTACTTTCTAATGAAGCACTTTGAGCAAAAAGAAGGATGGCTGTTCGCGAAGGGAAATGCTTTATTATACTCATGATTAGTTAGACGAAGGGCTTTATTAAAACTGACATTCAGCTTAAAATTATTTATAACATTAAACTACTCTATAAATACGTAAGTAAGCGAAGTATAGTTTGAGCAAAATGGTAATTTGTAAGCCAAAATAGTACTAAATGCGTGATAAACAATGTAAGCAACAGCATAACTACTTTAGAATCAATGAGACTCTTCAATTAAAATTCGGACTTTAGCAGGATATTTTTGTGCAAAAGAACAAAGCAATTCCGTGATATATTGATTGGAATGATAAGGTGTAACATAATCCCTAATTTCAGTTAGGTCATTAATCGCTACATCCGTATCGAGATAACCCATTCCGTAAAAGTGTCCCTTTTCGACCCAGATGCAACTACGCTCTTCGTTGTTTCGTCCTTTGTCGATAATAGCAAAACTAGATCTATTGTTAACATGAAAATCAATTGCAGCTTGTACTTGGTCGTTATGATACTCCATTTCTGGCAAGGGTATAATTTCCGATTGTGCTGAAAATACACCATCAGTTAAACTACCGTACTTACAAAATCGCTGATCGAGATCAAACTGTTTTGCGAGATCCTGTAACAAATTGATACCTCCGTAAATAGTGTCAAAGGTTTCAATACAATTTTGATTTTTGGCTAGTTTACCAACAGCTAAATACCGATAACCGTTTCTCGCTTCGTACTCGAATAAGCCAAATTTAGGTTCAAAGCGTTTTAGTGCTTTGTTGTGAACGGGCCATAATTTTTTGATTTCGGTACATTCTAGCAACAAGGCCATTAACTCGGTGCCGCATACTTCAAAGGTAATCGCATAAATTTCTCTAAGGAAATTTTGTCGCTGTGGCGTGATTTTATGACCGCTGAAATGCGAGGCTACTCGTTTTTTTAAATTGACTGCTTTGCCTACATAAATAACCTTATTA
Organism: Flavobacterium sp.; assembly: GCF_029242675.1. Taxonomy (GTDB): domain Bacteria; phylum Bacteroidota; class Bacteroidia; order Flavobacteriales; family Flavobacteriaceae; genus Flavobacterium. The sequence goes on along the minus strand of NZ_JAQWTM010000391.1, from coordinate 3,224 downwards.
TGCTCATCATAAAAATAATACACACCCGGTTTTTCAGGCAAGAGCTCAAAATCTTCTTTTGGTAAATTAGGCGGTAATCGTTGATCAGGAGCCGTTTTCTTGATCATTTTATCCATTTCCTTATCGGTATCCCATTCTAGTAAACGACTGAACAAGATAGCGGTAGCATCGGCATCACCACCAGCACGGTGACGGTTGTCGAGATGAATATCTAAAGAATCACAAAGCCTACCCAAACTGTAAGAAAGTAGTCCAGGTCTGATTTTCCTAGCTGCTCTAACGGTACACAGTTTTTTGGCAGTCCATTTCAAACCCGCTCTTTCTAGTTCGTGGCGAACAAAGGAGTAATCAAAGTTTACATTGTGTGCCACAAAAATTCGGTCCGACAGTAACTCAAATACTTTATCTGAAATTAAATCAAATACAGGCGCATCACTAACCATCTCATTCGTGATTCCTGTTAAGGCAAATATAGCAGGCGGAATATCCTTTTCGGGATTCACTAACGTTTCCCAACGGTCAATTACTTTTTCACCATCGTGTATGATAATAGCGATTTCCGTAATGCGGCTGTGTGTGGCATTCCCGCCGGTAGTTTCGATATCGACTATCGCGTATTCTTGGTTTTTCATTGTTCTTAATTATAACTGAAACGATGCCTTTTGATGCAAATCGTTTCAAAAAACTTTTACCACAGCTTATTTTGATTAAAAGAATCTAATCTTTGGAAATCAATTTAATCAGTGGCTAATTTATTGTTTTGCATTACAGCCTTTGGGACTTTGATGATAGTGGTTTGGTTTACTGCTAAAAAGAAGATCGCAAACCGAATCAGGTTGTCAGACCGATATTTTTTTTCACCTCTAAAATATCTTTCTTCAATTCAACAAACATATTTTTGATTGTTGTGCTTTCTAACTCTTCTGTTTTTTTATCAGAACGAGCGATGCTACATTGGTATTCCCAAATTTCAAGAATATCCGAAGCTTTCACTTCATAAGCGGGATAAAAATAATTATCAGAGGCTACCACTAAGGCATTCTTTTTATTTTTATTCAATCGCTTATACACCATACCCTCACTTCTCGTGATTAAAATATAGGTTTTGCCATCGAGTACTTCGCCCAAACGTTCTACATAACGCCCAACTATAATATCACCATTTTGGTGTGGCGGCATCGAATCGCCTTCAACAGGAAAACCACGGTATTTGCCCACACCCAAAAACGGCAAAGATATTTGCTGCAGTTGCTCGATATACTCTGGATCAGCATAGCCACTTAAGTAACCTGCTTTTACTTTTTGAGTAACAACTTCAATACGGTTCTCCCCCATTTGATCCACTTGAATGGGTAAAATGAGTCGGTTATTTTCGAGTTTCAACAAATCGCTGACCTCTACTTTCCGAATATCCACCGACAATAATAAGTCGATACTTACTTGGTAATATTGCGCGATTTTCTTCAGAATCTCATAGGGAGCTTCTGAGGTTCCGTCTTCGTATTTTACGTAGCGACCCCTTGTAATTAAAAGGCTTGCGGCTACTTTTTCTTGCGAAATATTGTGCTTTACTCGCAAGGCTCTGATATTGTCTGAAAATAAGGACATAACAACTTTGTTATAATTTGTAACAACAAATATAATGAAAAATGTTCTTATCTGTGCTAATTTTGTAACCTAAAATAAAACGAAATGGCACGCGCAATTGTACATATGGATTTGGACACTTTTTTTGTGTCTTGTGAACGATTGAACAACTCTCAATTGGAAGGAATTCCGTTAATAATTGGTGGTGGTGATCGTGGTGTTGTGGCTTCCTGCTCGTATGAGGCAAGGCGTTTTGGGGTGCGTTCCGCGATGCCTACGGCGATGGCGCTCAAATTGTGTCCACAGGCCAAAGTGATCAAAGGCGACATGGAACGCTATTCGCAATTATCGCATACGGTGACCGAAGTAATTCAAGAAAAATCACCTATTACGGAAAAAGCGAGTATTGACGAATTCTATTTAGACATCACCGGTATGGATCGTTTTTACGGTTGCTACCAATGGACGAATGAACTCGCAGAACGAGTGGTAAAAGAAACCGGATTACCCATAAGTTTTGCCTTATCGATTAATAAAACGGTTTCGAAAATTGGCACAGGCGAAGGAAAACCCAAAGGGCATTTAGACATTCCTGAGGATCAAGTACGGGCATTTTTGAATCCGCTTTCAATTCAAAAAATTCCCATGGTGGGCGATGTGACTTTCCAGACGTTGTCGCGTATTGGCATCCGAACGATACAAACACTGTCCGAAATGCCAGCCGAAGTTTTGCAACGCATGATTGGCAAAAATGGTGTCGAAATTTGGAAAAAAGCCAACGGAATCGACAATAATCCTGTCGAACCTTACACCGAACGCAAGTCGATTGCCACCGAACATACTTTTGTGCAAGACACGATTGACATGGCACATCTCAAAGCAATTTTGTGCGGTATGGTCGAAAAACTGGCTTTCCAATTACGATCCGAAGAGTGGCTAACCTCAACAGTAGTAGTGAAAATTAGGTACGCCAATTTTGACACCGAAACCAAGCAATGCAAAATAGCCTACACCTCAGCCGATCATTTACTGACGAAGAAAGTTTTAAGCTTGTTTGAGGTGCTCTACCAACGCCGAATGCGATTGCGATTGGTAGGTGTCCGTTTTAGCGGTTTGGTACGCGGAACCTATCAGATAGACCTTTTTGAAGACACACAGGAAATGCTTTCGCTCTATGCTGCTATGGATAAAATGAAAAGTAGGTATGGGTTTGATGCGGTGATGCGGTGCGCAGGCGCCGCTTTGAAACCAAATATGAAGAATATCATTTTAAAACGTAATTTCTAGGTTGTCGTATGAATTTATTGCAATTAAAATTTAAACGCAGATTTTCGCAGATTATTTATTCATACATCTGCTAAATCTGCGTGAAATAAAATGCATCAATCAAGTATCGTTTGTCAGGCTGAGCTTGTCGAAGCCCTATTTACTAAACAACAATGATAGCGCTTCAATAAAACGCAAAACCTTTTTCAACGAAATATTTTAAAATAAATTGGAACACAGATTTACACAGATTTTCGCAGATTTTTTATTGACTCATCAACATGAAGTAAAATGCATCAATCAAGTATCGTTTGTCAGGCTGAGCTTGTCGAAGCTTCTTTAATAAAAATATACTATAAAATAACGTGTCG
>NZ_JAQWTM010000337.1 GCF_029242675.1 Flavobacterium sp. | reverse complement strand
AAATGTAGAAGGGAAAGAAGTAAAAGTGGTTAGTCCAGGTTATTTAAGAGATGAAAAAATAGAGATTCCAAAAGATGCCTATAGTGATGCTGCTGAAACCGTAGTATTTGTATTGATTGATGGAAAATTAGCAGGATATATTGCACTTGCTGATGAGATTAGACCAGAATCTGCTGAATCTATAAAGACCTTTAAAAAGAACAACATCAAAGTATTTATGGCAACTGGAGACAATGAAAAAACAGCAAAAGCCGTTAGTGATAAACTTGGTTTAGATGGTTATTTTGCAGAAGTATTACCTCATCAAAAGGTAGAAATTGTTAAAGATCTACAAAGTAAAGGTGAATTTGTTGCCATGACTGGTGATGGAGTTAATGACGCTCCTGCTTTAGCTCAAGCCAATGTAGGTATAGCGGTTGGTTCTGGTTCTGATATTGCTGCCGAAACTGCCGATATTATTTTGGTAAACAGCAATCCAAAAGATATTGCTAATTTAATTTTGTTTGGTAAAGCTACCTACCGTAAGATGATTCAAAATCTTCTATGGGCTACAGCCTATAATGTAGTAACCATTCCTCTTGCAGCTGGGGTATTGTATTCCTCTGGATTCGTTTTAGGCCCTGCGGTTGGTGCTGTTTTTATGAGCTTGAGTACAATTATTGTCGCTATTCGTGCGCAACTTTTAAATAGGAGTATAAGTAAAAAATAAGATGCTGTTTTTTAAAGTATATTAATGTAAATTGTAAGTTGAAATTTAGAAGGAATGAAAAAATAAATAATTCAAAAGAAACATAAATAAAAAACATATTCAGATAAAATGATACATACATACCACATTCACGGAATGACCTGCAACGGTTGTAGAAGTCACGTTGAAGACATACTTTCTAAAATAAAAGGAGTTTCAAAAGTTACTATAGATTTAGAAAAAGAGGAGGCTATCATCGAAACGGAAGAACATTTTCCCATCGAAAAATACCAAGAAGCATTAAAAAAAGATAGCGACACTTACAGCATCCACAATATTGATGACCTTCCAAAAAAAGATAAGGATTCCACTTCCGTGGAAATAAAAAAGGTAAATGGCAACGGAAAATATTATTGTCCAATGCATTGCGAAGGCGAGAAACTATATGATAAGGCGGGAGACTGCCCTGTATGCGGCATGGATTTAGTACAGCAACCGAGTTTGATACAAAGTCACCAATATACTTGTCCGATGCATCCTGAAATTATTCGTGATGAATCTGGTTCATGTCCTATTTGCGGTATGGATTTAGTTCCTATGGAACCAAGCGAATCTGAAGACCAAAAATCCTATAAAGATTTGGTCAGAAAAATGAAGATTTCATTAGTTTTTACGATCCCTGTTTTTTTAATCGCCATGTCAGAAATGATTCCAAACAATCCCTTAGAAAAAATAATGGGCATTGAAAAATGGAATTGGGTGCAATTTTTCCTTTCAATTCCAGTAGTTTTTTACGCTTGTTGGATATTTTTTGTTCGTGCTTGGAAATCGATTGTTACTTGGAATTTAAATATGTTTACGCTAATCGGTATCGGAACTGGAGTTGCATTTCTATTTAGTATTTTCGGATTGTTTTTTCCAGATGTTTTCCCAGCAGAATTCAAAACGGCACAAGGTACAGTTCATTTGTATTTTGAAGCGACAGTCGTGATTTTGACTTTGGTTTTATTAGGACAATTAATGGAAGCCAAAGCGCACAGTCAAACTAGTGGTGCCATAAAAGCATTGCTGAAATTAGCGCCTTCTGAAGCGATTTTAGTCATTGATGGAGAAGATAAAGTGGTTTCAATTCACGATATTAAAAAAGGCGATTTATTGCGTGTAAAACCAGGTGATAAAATTCCTGTGGACGGAAAAATTCAAGCTGGAAGTAGTAGCGTTGATGAATCGATGATTACAGGAGAGCCCATTCCTGTCGATAAAGAAGAAGGAGATACAGTAACTTCAGGAACCATAAACGGAAATAAATCGTTTGTAATGGTCGCCGAAAAAGTTGGCTCAGAAACTTTACTATCACAAATTGTGCAAATGGTAAGTGATGCCAGTCGTTCTCGTGCGCCAATTCAAAAACTAGCCGATAGCATTGCCAAATATTTCGTTCCTATAGTAGTTTTAATTTCTATAACTACATTTTTTGTTTGGTTTTTCTTTGGTCCAGAACCAGCAATGGTTTACGGGTTTATCAATGCCATTGCAGTTCTAATTATTGCTTGTCCTTGTGCTTTAGGTTTGGCAACGCCAATGTCCGTTATGGTAGGTGTTGGTAAGGGAGCACAAAACGGAATCCTGATAAAAAATGCCGAAGCATTAGAGAATATGAACAAAATAAATGTTCTAATAACCGATAAAACAGGAACCATTACCGAAGGAAAGCCATCGGTTGAAAAAGTAGTTTCTACCACTAATGAAGAGGAAAAAGTATTGCAAATCATCGCTTCTATAAATCAATATAGTGAACATCCTTTGGCAGAAGCCGTAGTCAATTATGCCAAAAGCAAAAATATAAAATTGAGTGAAGTCAGAGATTTTGAAAATGTTACTGGAAAAGGAGTAACTGGAACGGTCGATGGTAAAAAAGTAGCATTAGGAAACAAAAAACTAATGGAACAAACCAAAGCAAATGTTGATTCGGCTGTCGAAAATTCTATTTTTGAAGAACAAAAACTAGGAAAAACTGTCTCTTATATTGCAGTCGACAATATAGTCGTAGGTTTTGTTTGTATCACAGATGCTATAAAATCATCGAGTGTTGCAGCTATAAAGGAGCTTATGAATCAAGGAATTGAAGTAATTATGATGACTGGAGATAACGAAAATACCGCAAAATCAGTAGCAGATCAATTGGGTTTGTCAGCATTCAAAGCAGGTTGTTTGCCCGAAGATAAATTAAACGAAATCAAAAAATTACAATCTCAAGGAAAAATTGTAGCCATGGCGGGTGACGGAATAAATGATGCTCCAGCTTTGGCGCAAGCAGATATTGGAATTGCGATGGGCACGGGAACAGATGTAGCAATTGAAAGCGCCAAAATAACTTTGGTAAAAGGCGATTTACATGGTATTGTTAAAGCTAAAAACTTGAGTCATGCAGTAATGAGAAATATCAAGCAAAATTTATTTTTTGCATTTCTTTACAATGCATTGGGAGTACCAATTGCAGCAGGATTATTGTACCCGTTTTTTGGAATTTTACTATCGCCTATGATTGCAGCTTTAGCGATGAGTTTTAGTTCAGTTTCTGTTATTTTAAATGCTCTAAGATTAAGAAGTATAAACATTTAAGAACGAAAAGCCTTCATATTACTAAAATAATAGTAAGACATAAATTGTAGTAACTGAAATTTTATATACAAACATACCTGTTTTTAAAACAAACACCTTATCTTTACAAACGTGAAAAAAATAATTTCTATAGCTTTTATATGTATATTTCTATGTGCCAACACAGAAATAGGACAGTTATTGAAATTAGCCAACTTGATCGAACACTTCACAAATCATCATGAGGAATATAATAATCATAATATTTCTTTATTAGATTTTATAAAAGTTCATTATGGTGATGAAAAGCATGATTCTGATAATAAAGAAAATAATCATCAAAATCTACCTTTTAAAACAATTAATTCAAATGTAAATACTGTCCTTGCTTTTGAAAACCATAAAATGTTTTCATTCTGCAAGCCAAACATTATTTCCGTAAAACGTACTGTACCTTTCAGTCCGGATTTATATATATCCAGTGTTTTTGCCTCTATCTGGCTTCCACCTAAGTTAAGTTAATAAATTTATTTTAAATTGTAATAAGTTATATTTTAATTATATCTAATTACTCATTTAAGATTTGTTTTGCTATATACCTATAGCAAGCAAGTGCTTATCCCAATTTTTTTACTTTTTACTAAATGCTTAAGGGTTTTATGTTTTCTAATAACTGAAATCCTTTAAAAATTCAAAAAACTCTTTTGTTGTTTTTTGTGCTGCCTTGTAATGAAATCAAATTTATTAACGCTAAAATATCCGTAATGGAAAAAATTAAATCAATCGCAATTGGCATATTCTTGCTTATTGCAGGAACAACAATTTCTAATGCACAAGTCAACGAAAACCAATCCAAAGGACCACATAACGGAGTCATACAAAATGCAGGAGACTACAATATCGAAATGATTGAAGGAGAAAAAAACTGTAGTTTTTACGTATTAGATACTAAAGGAAAAATTGTTTCAAACAAAGGGGTTATTGGAACTGTAACGTTCGAATTATTTAATAAAACAAAAACAACGACCCCGATTTCTCTAAACTCAAATAATGTTCTTTTTGTTGAGGTTCCCAGAGCTAGTATTTATACCTATTGCATCATTTCAGTAATTGTTAAAGGAAAAACAATTACTTCTAGATTTAGAAACAACCAACTCTCTGAACAAGATATTAATCATGGACACCAACATTAACTCAATTTTATTAAACTTTATAAAACATATTTAAATTATGAAAAAAGAATTTATCATAGTGGCTTTTGTATTTGGAATTTTAACGTCTTGTAACAAAAAAGTTAACAACGAAACCGAAAGTACTGACACAACAGAACATGCCCATGGAAACACAGATAATGCTAATCAAGTTACAATAGATAGTACTAATATAATGGACCTTGACAAAGCTGATGCGGTTCACGGACATGAACATTAATATAGTTTAACAGACTACTTCTCTACCGTCAATTATGGTAGTGAAGTAGTATTTAAAAGAAAATTAAAATTATGAAATCAAAAAAAATAATATTCCTTGTTTTACTACTTTTTGTAGGTATCTCAAGTGTTTTTGCCCACGGAGTTGATGAAAATACGCAAACTTTTTTAACTGGAAATGATGGCGTAGCTTTTGGTCCATTTCTTTATATTGGTGCTAAACATATGCTTACTGGTTATGATCATTTACTTTTTTTAGTTGGTGTTATCTTTTTCTTATATCGACCTAAAGAAGTTTTTTTATATGTAAGTTTTTTCACAATCGGTCATAGCACAACCTTATTGTTGGGTGTTATGAGTGGTATATCCATTAACGCTTTTTTAATTGATGCAATCATTGCACTATCAATAATTTATAAAGGGTTTGATAACTTAGGTGGTTTTAAGAGATTTTTCGGTAAACAACCCAATACAAAAGTAGCCGTTTTAATTTTCGGATTATTCCACGGTTTTGGACTAGCCAGTAAACTTCAGGATTTCAAATTTGAAAAAGAAGGTTTATTTACAAATCTGCTTGGTTTCAACATTGGTGTCGAAATAGGTCAGTTTATCGCACTAACTTTTGTATTGATTCTTATTACAATATGGCGTAGATATCCAAGTTTCATTAAATTTTCAACATTCACAAATACCATGCTTATAGCTGCTGGATTTGTATTATTAGGGTATCAATTAACAGGTTATTTTACATCTTAAAAAAAATTAAATAATGTCAGAAATAAATCATCAAATAGTAGAAAAAAAAGAAATTATCAAAGCGGTCTTATTTGCTTTAGTTTTAGGGATAGTCATTTTATTTAGTGCCGTTTTACCCGCTGAATATGGTGTAGATCCAGTAGGAACAGGAAAATTGTTTGGCTTCGATAAACTTTATGTTCCAGAAGATATGCCTGATAACTTTGCAACAACAACAGGAAAAACATTTCCTCTAATCAAAATGGACAAAGCTGGTTCTGGACCGGAAGTAAAAATACCAGTCGAAGTAGATAATCCTGCTCCAGAAAAACAATTTACTGAAAGAGAAGATACTATTGAAGTAATTGTACCGGCAGGAAAAGGAATTGAATATAAAATTTATATGCTAAAATATGGCAAGATGAAATACGAGTGGACAACAGATAAAGAAACTGTTTATTTAGATTTTCATGGTGAAGTAAAACAAGAGAAGGAAGTTACTGATGTCTATTTTGAAAGTTATACCCTGGCCTATTCTAATAATATGGTAGGAACCTTTTATGCTCCTTTTGAAGGTAAGCACGGGTGGTTTTTCAGGAATAATAATAACAAAGACATTACTATTACTCTAAAATTAAAAGGACAATATTCTATGTAACTATAGAGTATTCTTAAATCTTAAAAAATTATGCTAAATAAAATAATAGAATTTTCTATAAAAAACAAGCTCATTGTTGGGTTATTTACAATGGTGCTTATTGGGTATGGTATTTTCCAATTCACAAAATTACCAATAGATGCTGTTCCTGATATTACAGACAATCAGGTTCAAGTTATCACATCTGCTCCATCATTAGGAGCAACAGATATTGAACGGTTGATCACATTTCCAATCGAACAAGTCAATAGCAACATTCCTGGACTGAAAGAAATTCGTAGTTTCTCACGTTTTGGTTTATCAGTTGTAACTATTGTCTTTGATGATGCAACCGATGTGTATTGGGCACGTCAACAAGTAACCGAAAGATTAAGTGCTGTCAAAGAACTAATACCAAAAGGTATCGGTTCTCCTACATTGGCTCCCGTAACTACTGGTTTAGGTGAAATTTACCAATATGTAGTTAGACCAAAACCTGGTTTTGAAAAAAAATATGATGTAACTGAGTTGCGAACTATACAAGATTGGATTGTTCGTCGTCAATTACTAAGTGTTGAAGGGGTTGCAGAGGTTAGTAGTTTTGGAGGAAAATTAAAACAGTATGAAATTGCTATTGACCCTAATAAATTACAATCTAACAATATCACCATATCTGATGTTTTTACAGCTTTAGAAAAAAATAATCAGAATACTGGAGGTGCTTATATTGAAAAAGGACCAACAGTTTTATACATTAGAAGCGAAGGATTAATCAATACAATCGAAAATATAAAAGATATTTCTATTAAAAATATTAATAGCGGAAGTCCTTTATTTATTCGTGATGTTGCCGAAGTTAGCATTGGTAGTGCTATACGATACGGTGCAATGACTTTTAACAAAAAAGGTGCTCCGTCTGAAGAAGTTTCGGGTGCAGTTGTTATGATGCTAAAAGGTGCAAATAGTAATATTGTAATCAAAGATATTAAGGAAAGAATTGAACAAATTCAAAAGACCTTGCCAGAAGGTGTAATTGTTGAACCATTTCTAGACAGAACTAAAATGGTAAATAATTCAATTGCTACTGTAGGTAAAAATCTTATTGAAGGAGCGTTAATTGTACTATTAGTATTAATCTTTTTTTTAGGAAATGTAAGAGCTGGTTTAATTGTAGCCTCTGTCATACCGTTAGCAATGTTATTTGCTGTAATACTAATGAATTTATTTGGCGTAAGTGGAAATTTAATGAGTTTAGGTGCATTAGATTTTGGTCTAATAGTAGATGGTGCCGTAATTATTGTTGAAGCCTGTTTATTTAGTTTACACAGCCGCAAGCAAGGAGAGGTATCTCAACATGAAATGGATAAAACAGTTTTAGAAACTTCAGTAAGAATGCGGAATGTTGCGGTTTTTGGAGAACTTATTATCTTGATTGTTTATATTCCAATTTTTACTTTACGTGGTATTGAAGGTAAAATGTTTTTACCGATGGCACAAACAATTGCATTTGCTTTGTTTGGTGCTTTTGTTTTGTCATTGACTTATATTCCTATGATGACAGCTTTGTTTTTGAATAAAAAAATAACACATAAACAAAACTTCTCAGATAGAATGATGTTAAAATTAGAAAACTTCTATCAACCATTATTAGAAAAAATGCTCTCTATTCCAAGAATAATAATTGGAACAACTTTATCACTATTTGTTTTAGCAATTATTACACTTTCTTTTATGGGTGGTGAATTTATGCCGTCATTAGAAGAAGGTGATTTTGCAGTAGAAACTCGCGTTCTACCAGGAAGTAATTTGCAAACATCTATGAAGGCTATTTCACAAGGCTCAAAAATACTATTAGATAAATTTCCAGAAATACAAAAAATTGTAGGAAAAACAGGTAGTAGTGAAGTGCCAACTGATCCAATGCCAATTGATGCGAGCGATATGATGATTATTCTTAAAGATAAGTCAGAATGGACATCTGCATCAACTTTCAATGAATTATCTGAAAAAATGGCAAAGGAACTTGAAGCTGTCCCAGGGGTATCTTTTGGATTTCAATATCCCGTACAAATGCGTTTCAACGAATTAATGACTGGTGCAAGACAAGATGTTGTATGTAAAATCTTTGGTGCAAATCTAGATACATTGGCTGTATATGCTAATAAATTAGGGAAAATTGTAAATACCGTTGAAGGTACTTCCGATCTTTATGTAGAAACTGTTACAGGAATGCCACAAATCGTAATTGATTATAATCGTCAGGCAATTGCACAGTATGATTTAAATATCGAAGACATAAACAAGATTGTTAATACAGCTTTTGCTGGACAGAGTACAGGATTAATTTATGAAGATGAAAAACGTTTTGATTTAGTTGTTCGTTTAGCTGGTGAAAAAAGAAAAGAGTTAGCAGACGTACAAAATTTATTAATTCCTTTAGCAAACGGGATGCAAATTCCTTTATCTCAACTAGCAAAAGTAGAAATCACAGAAGGACCAAATCAAATACAAAGGGAAGATGCAAAACGTAGAATTGTAGTTGGGTTTAATGTTCGTGGTCGAGATGTGCAAAGCATTGTTACAGAATTACAAAAAAAGGTCAATTCACAAATAAAATTCCCTGCAGGTTATTACCCTACTTATGGTGGTGCATTTGAAAACTTAAATGCAGCTAAACAACGTTTAATGATTGCTGTTCCAGTATCATTGATATTGATTTTTATCTTACTGTATTTTGCCTTCAAATCTGTTAAACAGGGACTATTAATTTATTCTGCTATACCATTATCAATGATTGGGGGGATATTTTTTCTAGCAATGCGTGGAATGCCATTTAGTATCAGCGCTGGAGTTGGTTTTATAGCTTTATTTGGTGTTGCTGTTTTGAACGGGTTGGTCTTAATAGCTGAATTCAATCGAATAAAAAAATCAGGAGAAACCAATTTAAAATCAATAGTTCTACAAGGTACTAGAGTTCGTTTACGACCGGTATTAATGACAGCACTTGTTGCATCATTAGGTTTCTTACCAATGGCTCTTAGTAACGGTTCAGGTGCAGAAGTACAAAAACCACTAGCAACAGTAGTAATTGGTGGATTGATTGTAGCAACATTTCTAACATTATTCGTTTTACCAATTTTATATATTATGTTCGAAAAAGGAATTAAAATAAAAGCAAAAAAGATAAAACCCATTACAACAATTATTTTATTTGGATTTTTCTTTTCTTTTCAAAATGTGAATGCACAAGAAAAAATTTCAATTGACAAAGCCATTGAAACTGCATTGCAAAATAATTTAAATGCAAAAAATCAAAAACTGAACTCTGAGTATTTACAAAAAATGACCAAAACTGGATATGATATTCCAAATATTGGAATTATTTCTGAATATGGTCAATTCAATAGTAATATTAATGATCTTAAAGTCGGTGTTTCACAAAATATTAAATTTCCAACGATTTATAAACGCCAAAAACAGCTATTAGTAGAACAAGCTAAAATAGGTGAATGGAACGAAGCTTTACAAAAGAAAGAATTGATCAAAAATGTAACAAGCGTATTTTATGAATTAATTTATTTAAAAGAAAAAGAGAAATTATTACTTAAAAGTGATAGTATCTATTCAGATTTTTTAAAAAAATCAACCTTACGTTTTGATAAAGGTCAGAGTAATGTGCTAGAAAAAGCAACGGCCGAAAACCAATCGGGTCAAATAAAAATTCAGTTACAAGAAGTACAAAGCGATTATAAGATAGTAGTATCTAAATTTAAAATGCTGTTAAATGTTGATATAGATTTCATTCCTCTTTCAGCTAATATTAAAATGAATTTTGACGAAAGATTAACGAGTAATGAAGTGACGAATTATCCCAGCATCAAATTGTTTGAACAAGAACTAGCTACCAATAAAGCGGAAATTTCCCTAGAAAAATCCAAAAAACTACCTGAATTACTTGGCGGTGTTTATTGGCAAACTTTCAAA
>NZ_JAQWTM010000336.1 GCF_029242675.1 Flavobacterium sp. | reverse complement strand
AATACTTTTAAAGTGCGAGTTTAAAATAGAAAGGCTGAAATCTAAGTGCCAAAAGCAGCTTAGGTTTGCGGTGAGATATAACGATAGAAATGTTGTTTGTAATAAATCTCATTTTATATATCAGGATAGGGTTTCACGCATCAGTATATAAATTATACTGATGGTAGAGGTTGCTCTTTTAAGAGTGCTTCTCTGCGTTTCCTGGCCTAACCCATTGTTTGTTTCAGTTGAGGGCGACAAAAGGAACCTTTAATTAGTAGTTAATTAAGGTGGTTTGCTACGAGTAATACATAAAAAATTCGTTCTCATAATTTATGGGTTTATGGTTATGGAACGATGTATTTCGGGTATGAAGAGTGCTTGCAGAAAAAGCAAGGAGCGGTCTCACACTTTAGACTCAAGGGCGACCAAACCCATCTTTAAAATCTTTCGATTATAAAGTTACCACCTAAAGCTTACGTGAGAACCGCTCGCATGCCTTTGCAAAAGTAAGAAACTTTATGACATGGAGCGACTTCACGATACTCTCGAAGGTAAACTTGGTCGTTTTGAGTCGAGATAACATCGTTTTAATTATGCCAAAAAGGCTAATTGTCAATTCGCTAGAACAAATATAATAAAATTAATTAAATACCCAACATATAGGGTAAATATTTTATCATTTATGGAAAAATTAATTTGCTTTGAGACAACACAATATGATTTAGACTTTATAAATCATATAAAAGCAATACGTAAGGAGAAGGCTTTTACTAAAGATGAGCTAAGTCTAAAGATGGGAGTAGCTAGAAGTTTTGTAAGTAATGTAGAATCATTTACTCAACGACACAAATATTCTACGCGTCACATTGCTTTATTGGCAAAGGCTTTTGGTTATAAAAACATTTCAGATCTGATGAAATTCCCTACTCCTCAATATGATAAAATTAAAGTTACCGTAAAACAAACTATGAATGAAAGTGGTACTAAGGCGTTAAGTTCAGAGGTATTGTTGATTGAGCCTTTAAAATAATTTACAATAAATAAATAATTATACTTTATTAGCTAAATGTAAACATTACAAAGAATACCACTATTAAGTACCTCAAAATTTTAGCTGCTTGTCCAGTTATTTTTTTTCTTCTATTAATTGGATTTTAAATGGTTTAGAGAATCTTTTTTTATGCGATTTATGTTTGGCGATAATTTAGAAAACTGTAAAAAAATATAATGCATTACTTTTAAGCATTGATGAATTTATCACGAAATCACTAAAAGTGGGTATTGTATTAATAATTTTAATAGCTTTTATTTACAGTCCTAGAAATATTGCATGAGTTATGGTAAAGCTTTAAAGAAAGATCCTACACATGTAATTTCCCAACTAAGATAAGCGGCCTTCCATTGGCGGTAATTATCCCAATATAATCGAGTTCATATGAAGAAAATCGACCTACATATTCATACAATTGCGACAGTTAGTGATAAAGCTTTTGAATTCGACTTATCGAAATTAAAAGAGTACACTGAAAAACTTGATATTGATGCAATAGCTATTACAAATCATAATGTATTTGATTTTAAACAATACAATGAAATTGTTAAAGAACTTGACATAATTATTTTCCCAGGAATTGAAATTGATTTAGAAAGAGGGCATTTATTATTAATAGCTGATAATAAAGATTTGTCAGAAATTAACGATTTTGCAAAAAAATGCGAAAGAGTTACTTCTTTGATTAATACAAAAGATGATTATATAACGCTGCAAGAATTTAATCAGATTTTCACTGTATTAGATAAATATTTACTGATTCCTCATTATCAAAAAAATCCAATAATAAATAATGATATAATATCTCAAATTAATTCTTTAATAAGTGCTGGCGAAGTATCAAGTTATAAAAAATTTAAAACCTGTATAAAGGATAAAGAGAGTTTAGTCCCTGTAATTTTTAGTGATACGCGATATTTTTCTACAATGAAAAACTTTTCAACTCAACAAACTTTTGTTGATTTAGAAGAAATTACATTAAATGGAATTAAATCTTGTCTTACAGATAAACAAAAAGTATTTCTAACTAAAGAAGAAGGAAATAATTTTTTTCAAGCTACAGATGATGGACTTATGTTATCAACAGGTTTAAATGTTATCTTAGGAGAGCGTTCAACAGGAAAAACAGTAACATTAGAAAAAATATTTCATAATCATGACAATGTTAAGTATATAGAGCAATTTTCTTTATTACAAAATGATAAACAAAAATTTGAAGAACTACTTTCAAGAAGGCATAGCTCTGTTTCTGAAGAATTTTTAAGTGAATTTAAACAAGTTATTGATTCTGTAAAGAATATTGATGAAAAACAAAACGAACTTGAAATTGAAAAATATTTAGACTCGTTGTTAAAGTATGCTTCAGATAACGAAAAAGCTGACGCTTTTTCAAATACAAAACTATTTAGTGAAAATTTATTTACAAAAAAAGATTTATTTAGTTTAAAAAATCTAATTTCAGCAACTAAACTTTTAAAAGAAAATTCAGACTATAAAAGTATAATCAATAACCATATAACTAACCAATCATTAGAAGCGTTGGAAATCGATCTAATGAAAGAATATCTTCGACTTGAAGTAATTAACTTGAAAAAAGACTGGGTTAATAATCTAATTTCAAAAGTTAAAGATGAACTACGTTTTAGAACTTCATCAACTGTTCCAGAAGATGTTGATTTTTATAGGATAATGGTTGAAAAAGATAAAGTAAATAAATTTATTAAAATTGTAAATGATTTAAAAAAAGAAAGCGAAATAGACAGAAAAGAAATAAGAGGTTTTAAAATTGTTGCTTTTACGAAAAATTTCACAAGCGCTACGCACTTGAAAAAAGTATGTAAAAGACAAATTTCTTTAACTGGAGCTTTTTTAAACTATAATTTGCCTTTTAAATTTTTAAAATCATTACAAAGTCTTGATATTGAGGAAACAGAGTTGTACAAATTCTTTATCGACATTGAATATAAAACCTTAAATAAACTTGGTTTTGAAGTTTCAGGTGGCGAACGCTCTGAATTTAATTTGCTTCATGAAATTAATGACGCTTTAAAACATGAAATGCTATTAATAGATGAACCTGAATCATCTTTCGATAATATTTTTCTAAAAAACGAAGTTAATGCACTATTGCGAGATATTTCGAAATCAATACCAGTAATTATTGTAACACATAACAGTACAGTTGGTGCGTCCATAAAACCAAATTATATTGCTTGTACTAAAAGAGAAATTAATGATGGTAAAATTATTTATAAAACTTTTTCTGGATATCCAGCTGACATACATTTAAAATCAGTAACTGGAGAAATTATCAATAATTATGATGTTATGCTTAATTGTTTAGAAGCAGGAAATGATGAATATAATAAAAGAAGAGAAGAAACATATGACATACTTAAAAATTGAAAATAACAAAGGGTATTTTCTAAAACAAGAAAAAGAACAAGTTGACAAATGGATTGAAGTTGATAAGATTTTAAAGGAAGACTTAATGAGTTTGCTAGAATCTGCTATTTCAACTGATTTCGAGATGGATGAATATATAGAAGAGAAAATTGGACATAAAGCTCATCAAATTGTATACAAAAGTATTTATGAAAAATTCTTAGATTTTGTAAATAATAAAAAATCATTTATTGATGAATGTGATTCCCAATTTAGTAGTGCAATTGCTAAACACGAATCTCTCGAATAAAATAACGACCCCA